>DATJQF010000026.1:0-16532 GCA_035505995.1 Bacteroidales bacterium | reverse complement strand
TTCCCCTTATGTTTTCCGAAGTTGAACACCTCGGCATTCTTCTCGTTATAGACGATATGACCGATCAGGTCCACATTCCTCGAAGCATAGGAAAACTCGCTGAGGGCTTTCACGTCGTTGCGGACCGGTATGGAGACCTTGCCGTTACGGTCTTTCACTTCCACGTCCCGGTACCGTTCCACCTGCGCCTTCAGGATCTCATAGGTGGCCATCGTATCGGCTTCCGCGCTGTGCGCGTTCTCCAGCTCCCGGTCGCAATAGAATTTATACGCGGCGCGTAGGTTCCTCGGCTCCATTTTATGGAAGATATTCTGGACATCCACGAACCGCCTACCCTTCAGCTCGAAATCCAGGTCGGTGCGGAGGAATTCCTCCACCAGCAGCGGGATGTCGAAATGGTTGGAATTAAATCCGGCCAGGTCGCAATTTTCGAGGAATTGCATCAGCTCCGGAGCCAGCTCCCTGAACTTCGGGCAATCCTTCACATCCTCATCGCGGATCCCGTGAATGGCGGTGGCTTCCCATGGGATCGGCATTTCGGGGTTGACCCTGCGCGTCCAGGTTTTCGAAGTTCCGTCCGGGTGGACGCGGAAAATGCAGATCTCGACGATCCGGTCGACCGCCACCCGGATCCCGGTAGTTTCGAGATCGAAAAAGGCGAGCGGGCGGTTCAGGCTGAGCTCCATGGTCAGAGGGGTTGGTTGGTATCGAAATGTTCCAGGTACTTCACGAAGCTGTTCAGGAAATCGCCGGCCAGCGCCCCGTCGATCACACGGTGGTCGAAGGTCAGGGAGGCGATCATCACATGACGGATCGCGATGGAATCTCCTGCCGGGGTCTCTATCACCACCGGTCTTTTGCGGATGATGCCGGTGGCTACGATGGCTGTCTGCGGCTGGTTGATGATCGGCGAGCCCATCAGCGTTCCGAACGATCCCAGGTTGGTCAGTGAGATGGTCCCTTCCATGATCTCATCCGGCACCAGCTTCCCGGCCCGGGCCCGTTCGGCCAGGTCATTGACCTCGCGGGTGATGCCGATGAGGTTTTTCTGGTCGGCCTGCCGGATGACCGGGACAATGAGGTTATAGCCGGGCAGGGCGACGGCCATGCCCACGTTGACATTCTTATGCCGGATGATGCGGGTGCCGTCCACCGATACATTCACCCCGGGATGGTCTCGCAGCGCCTTGGCGATAGCTTCGATGAACACGGGGGTGAAGGTGATCTTGATATTTTCCCGCTGCCGGAACGAATCCTTGATCCTTTCCCTCCAGCGGACCAGCTCGGTCACATCCGCTTCCACGAAAGAGGTGACATGCGGAGAGGTCTGCATCGACCGGACCATATGGGATGCGATCAGCTGCCGCATCCGGTCCATCTCCACCACTTCGTCGCCTGCGGCCACGCGAACGGCCGGGGGCGGTGGAGCTGCCGCAGAAGTTGTCCGGGCAGCAGGAGGGGCGGGAGCCGGTTTCTGGGAACGGCTCTGCAGCCAGTTCATCAGGTCATCCTTGGTGATCCGGTTGTCCTTCCCGGTACCCGGGATTGTTTCCAGTTCTTCCGCGGAGATTTTTTCCTGCGCGGCAATGTTCTTCACCAGCGGGGAAAGGAACCTGGACGTGGCTGCTGCAGCCGGTTTGGCCGTTGTCGCAACGGTTTCCCGGGCAGGCTTCTTTTCAGCTTCTTTCGCCGGCTTCTCCGGTTTGGCGGCCGGAGGCTTCGACCCGGCGGAGTCTCCGTCGAGATCGATCACCGCGATGGTTTTGCCTACGGGCACTACCTCTCCCTCCTTGAACAGCAGCTGTGCCATCACGCCTTCTACGGGCGACGGGATCTCGGAATCCACCTTGTCGGTCGCGATCTCGGCGATGGCCTCATCTTCGGCCACTTTTTCCCCTTCCTGTTTCAGCCATTTAATGATCGTCGCCTCGATGATGCTTTCGCCCAGCTTGGGCATCACAATCTCGAATGTTGCCATAACGGGTAATCTTACAAAATCAGGGCAAAGGTAATGAAATCTTATTTGAAATCGTTCAAAATAGAAAAGAATTAGGTCCGGCCGAGGTTCCGGAATCCCTTGTAGATGATGAGCAGGTCGTTGAGGATCTGGTAATCGCGGGCATACATCATGTTCAGCCGGGAAAGGGTTTCCGGCGGGATCTCCTGGGTCGGGTACCCGTCGGCAGGGTGAAGGATCCCTTTACGGATATGGGGCAGCCGCTGTAGCTCGGTGGGGGAGGGTGTCGCATAGCCCACCAGCGAACGGGTGCCGAACAGGACGCGGAAGATGTTCCTGAACAGGCCGCCCGGCTTTCGTACCAGGAAGAAGGTCACCGGGTAGAAGACCAGCAGCACCAGGGAGACCAGGATGTCGAGCAGCCTTTTATTCCTCCGGTTCGAGAGCTTGGTGATGGCATTGATATCGATCACATAGAGCTCGCCGGAGGTATTAACGCTGTTGCTCCCGATGATGGACAGGCTTTCGGGCGGCGCGATCTTGAAATCCACCTCGAAATCCTGCAGCTCCGACATATGGTCGATGATCACCTGCGCCGGCACATCCTTGGCGCAGAAGATCACCTCGTCGATCTTGTGGATCGCGATGATCTCCCGGATCTGGTCCAGGCTCCCGATAAACCCGTTCGGATGGTTCTTCTGGCTGGCATAGCTGACCAGGCCGGTGAAGGCGGGATCGGGAACGGTGAGCTGCAGCAGGTGCAGCACGCGGCCGGCTTCCTCCTTTTCGCCCACGACCACGAACCTGCGGTTCTTGCTGGCGCCGATACGGAAATTCTTGACATGCAGGAAATGGAGCAGCAGCCTGATGCCCGTCATGCTGATCATGCCCCAGAGGGCGCCCAGGATGATCAGGGCGCGGGAGAAGCGGTAATGCTCGCTGAGCAGGCTGTACAGGACCAGGATCAGCAGGGTGCCCGCCAGCATCCCCTGCAGGATCCGGAACAGCCGGACCGGCCGGTCGTACCCGCCGCTCAGGTACACGCACAGCAGCCAGATCAGGATATAGCCCGGAACCGCGATCAGCAGGAACTCGGGCGGATAATGGCCGCCGTTGGGGAAGATCATGGTCCGCTCCCAGTAATTCTTGATGAAATAAAGCCCCGCGTACAGCAGGACGGCGTCCGCGAGAGGGAGCAGGATCCGCGCCAGGAACCGGATCAGGATCGAGATGGAGGCGCGGATATAGATCGCCAGGTTGATCAGGAACGAGAAGCTCCGCGCATTCTTCTGTGAGAAATGCTTCCGGGCGAAGATGATCATGGCATTGTAAAAGAGGAAGACATAATTAAGGCTGCTCTTTTTAGTGCTTTCGCCCTTATAATGGATGATGCGCGTTTCCGGGAAGTAATAGTTTTTGAACCCGGCCCGGACGATCCGGTAGCTCAGGTCGATGTCCTCGCCATACATGAAGAAGGCTTCATCGAGCAGTCCCACCCGGTCGAGGACCGATTTCCGGAGGAGCATGAAGGCCCCTGCCAGCACTTCCACCGGGCAGGTCTGGTCCGGGTCGAGCGAACCCAGGTGGTACTTCCCGAAGATCCTCGATTTTGGGAACAGGTACGCAAGGCCGAATACTTTGTAAAATGCCACGGAAGGCGATGGAAAGCTCCGCTTGGATTCGGGAAGGAAATGTCCTTTCCCGTCCACCATCTTAACGCCCAGTCCGCCGGCATCCGGGTGCTCGTCCATGAACCGGACCGATTTTACCAGGGTGTCGTCCTCCACCAGGGTGTCGGGGTTCAGCAGCAGGATATATTCTCCGGAAGCCGCCCGGATCGCCTGGTTGTTCGCCCTGGAGAACCCGGAATTCTCCTGGTTCTCGATCAGGCGGACCCCCGGAAATTTTTCTTTCACCATCCGCACCGAGCCGTCCACCGAGTTGTTGTCCACCACGAAGATCTCGGCTTCCAGGTTCCGGCAGGCATTCTGAACCGAATGCAGGCATTGTTCAAGGAAGTATTTGACGTTGTAGTTGACGATTACGATGGAAAGCTTCATCCGGGTCTGGAAAGGGGGTGGTAAAATTACATTTTTAAATCTTCCGGAGCAATTTATAGTTCGCCCGCCTCGATCATGAGGACTACCCGCTCGATCGCCTGGTCCTCGCCCTCGGGGTCATAGGGGGTTTTCAGGTCATACCCGAAGAGCCTGGCCATGGTCTGCCAGACGAACGCGGTGAATCCGCCGCGGAGCTGCTTCACCAGGTCGTAGGAGGAACTGCCGGTTTCCCGGTACACCAGCTTGATCAGGATCTTTCCCTGGGAAAAGGTGAGGTCCTTGATCTGGTCCCCGAACTGATCCTCCAGCTCCTTCTCTGCCTGCTTGATGAATTTCTTACGCGCCCGCTCCGTGGGGATCTTCGCCAGGGTATCGTTATACTCGCGGATCTTTTCCCCCGCCAGCTTGGCATAGGGATACACCTTGCGGATGTTGTACACCAGCCGGTCGTACCGGAGGAGAATATAATTGGGCATCATCTCCCCGCCCGGGATCACCAGCACGGCTTGCAGGTCCACCACCGGAACCGTATCGTTGCCGATGATCTTGCCCGGTACCTGGATATGCCGGACCGTGTCCTGGGCACAAACAGCACTGCCTATCCATAAAACAAGCAGGAATATGAGAGGGGATTTTATCATGTAAAGTGGCCGCGATCCTGTGTTTCTGAAACGACCGGCGCTGCGGTTTTATTGTCAGGCGACTTTCAGCCGGGCAATGTTGGTATGCCGGAACTTCTCTTCCACGAACGACTGGTCCACCTTGAGGCTCCGGCTGCGGGGATCGGAAGGCATCTCGAACATCGCGTCGGTCATGATCGCCTCCATGATGGAGCGCAATCCCCGCGCACCCAGCCGGAATTCGACCGATTTATCCACGATGAAATCCAGGGCTTCTTCCTCGAAAGTCACCTTGATGTTATCCATCTCGAATAAACGGATATACTGGCGTACCAGGGAATTCTTGGGCTCGGTCAGGATCCTTCTCAGGGTGGCGCGGTCCAGGGAATGCAGGTAGGTCACCACGGGCAGCCGTCCGACCAGTTCCGGGATGAGGCCGTAACTCTTCAGGTCGACCGGGGAAACATATTGCAGCAGGTTGTCCTTATCGATCTGGTCCCGTTTCTTATCGTTGGAGTACCCGATCATCCGGGTCTGCAGCCGCGACCCGATCTTTTTCTCGATGCCGTCGAAGGCGCCCCCGGTGATGAACAGGATGTTCTGGGTGTTGATCTGGATCATTTTCTGCTCGGGGTGCTTGCGGCCTCCCTGCGGGGGAACGTTCACCACAGAGCCTTCGAGGAGCTTCAGCAGTGCCTGCTGCACCCCTTCCCCCGAAACATCCCGGGTGATCGACGGGTTGTCGCTCTTGCGGGAGATCTTGTCGATCTCGTCGATGAACACGATCCCGCGCTCTGCGGCGGCGATGTTGTAGTCGGCCACCTGCAGGAGCCGGGTCAGGATGCTCTCGACATCTTCCCCGACATACCCCGCTTCGGTAAGTACCGTGGCATCGGCAATGCAGAAGGGCACATGCAGCATCCGGGCGATGGACCGGGCCAGCAGCGTTTTCCCGGTGCCGGTCTCGCCGACCAGGATGATATTGGACTTTTCGATTTCCAGGTCCTCTTCCTTTGCCTTCTTCACCTGGAAGATCCGCTTGTAATGGTTGTAGACCGCCACCGAGATCACCTTCTTGGCCTCTTCCTGGCCGATCACGTACTGATCCAGGTATTTCTTGATCTCGGCAGGCTTCAGCAGGGTGTAATCGGGGATGCTCTTCTGGCTGCGGGTCGCCAGCTCCTCTTCCAGGATTATCTGCGCCTGGGCGATGCAGGCATCACAGATATGTGCGTTGATGCCTGCGATCAGGAGGCTGGTGTCGCGTTTTTCACGCCCGCAGAAGGAGCATCGTTCCGGTGCCTTGGTCATGGCGAAAGCTTAAGCAGTTTTGCTTTTCAGGAGGATCTCATCGATCATCCCGTATTTCTTGGCTTCTTCGGAGGTCATCCAGTAATCGCGGTCGGCATCCTTCAGGATCTTCTTATAGGCCTGCCCGCTGTGCAGGGAAATGATCTCGTACAGTTCTTTTTTCAGCTTCTGGATCTCCCGCGTGGTGATCTCGATGTCGGAAACCTGCCCTTCGGCGCTGCCCATCGGCTGGTGGATCAGGATCCGGGAATGCTTCAGCGCCGTACGCTTGCCTTTGGTCCCGGCGCAAAGCAGGATCGCTCCCATCGAGGCGGCCATCCCCGTGCAGATGGTGGCCACATCCGGGGAGATGTACTGCATCGTATCGTAGATCCCGAGCCCGGCATACACCGAGCCTCCCGGCGTATTCAGGTAGATCTGGATGTCTTTCTTCGAATCGACCGATTCCAGGAAAAGCAGCTGCGCCTGGATGATGTTGGCGACATAATCGTCGATCGGGACCCCCAGGAAAATGATCCGGTCCATCATCAGCCTCGAAAAGACGTCCATCGTGGCGATGTTCAGCTGTCGTTCCTCGATGATCGTCGGGGAAATATAGTTGGAGGCTATCGATTTGTACTGTTCCAGCGTCCGGCTGCTGATCCCCCGGTGACGCACGGCATATTTGGTGAATTCGTCCATACTTTAAATATTAGTGTTCATGATCGTGTTCATGCCCCTCATGGTCGTGATCGTGTCCGTGATCATGGTCATGCGGATGCAATGAAGAAGCTAATTTAATAAATTCTTCGTAGGGGATGGCCTTTTCCGATACCTGCAGGCGGGTCTTGAAGAGCTCCAGGAGCCGGCTGGTATACAGTTCGTCGTTGATCCGGCTTACCTGTTCCTTGTTCTCCATGACGGTATCCACCAGGGATTCATAGCGTTGGTTCCTTTCCGGATCATCCTGGCTGAGCGGGATCTGCCGGAAGAAATATTCCCGGATGTAGTTCCGGATATCTTCATCCTTCACCGAAATATCGTTCTGCCTGAAGAGCTTGTTCTCGATCAGCTGCCACCGGGTGGAGACGGCAAAGGAAGCGTATTGGTTCTCGATATCCTCCGGCGTCATTTTCTGCTCCTGCTGGTCCAGGAGCCAGCGTTTCAGGAAGTCGTCGGGAAGCGGGAGCACGGTATGCTCCAGCAGCTCGTCCGACACCTGGCGGTAGAACAGCTTGTCGGTTTCCCCGGCAAAGCTCCCCGCCGCATCTTTCCGCACCTGTTCCCGGAAATCCTCTTCCGTTTCGATATTTTTGCCCGGGTACACTTTTTCGAAGAGCTCCCGGTCGATCGGGGCAGGCTCCACATGGTAGATGTCTTTCACTTCCAGTTCGGTCTGCAGCGTGGGATCGGCCGCCAGTCCTGCTTCTATGCCGAGCAGCCGGGCTGCTTCCTCCGCGGTCCCGAAAAATTCCACCGGTACCAGGCGCAGCCTGCTTCCTTTCGAAAGTCCTGTCAGCCGTTCCCGTACCTCTTCCGCGGCGATCTGCGTCAGGTTCAGGAAGACATTCTTCTTTAACCCCTTTTCCGCCGGGGCTCCGGCTTCATCCAACTGCGTGATCTCCCCGCTGATCATATCTTCCTTCCCGGAGGTTTCCGGGTGAAGGGATTGACCGTAGCGACGGCGGGTATCCTCGATGTACCGGTCGGCCATTTCATCGTTCACGAGAATGGAATAATGCTCGAACGGGGGCAGTCCCGCCAGGTCCACCTCGAACGCCGGGGCCATGCCCAGGTCGAAATAGAACTCAAACTTGTCCGGCGAGGCGAAGTCCATCACCGGGGCCTTCTCCGCGTTGGCCAGCGGGTTTCCCAGGATTTCCAGGCCCTCGTCCCGGATATACGTGGTCAGCGACTCGCCGAGCAGCTTGTTGATCTCCTCGGCCAGCACCACTTTGCCATACATTTTACGCATCAGCCCGAAAGGAACCTTACCCGGCCGGAAGCCGGGAATATTGGATTTGTGTTGCAGGTCTTTCAATACCTTGTTGACCTTTTCCTGGTAATCCTCAGGATCCATTGCGATCCTGACCGTTGCCGTCAGTTCTCCGGTTTGTTCTCTGGTAATATTCATGTTCAATCTATCTATTGATTTCGCGTTCCTTCCGACTGATGTGCGGATGAAGGGACTCGAACCCCCACGCCCGAAGGCACAAGATCCTAAGTCTTGCGCGGCTACCAATTACGCCACATCCGCATCAGGGTTTTTTACGAGGGTGCAAAGATACACTTTATACTGGCAATAACCTTTGGGGTGGCTTCCAGGCAACTTTTTTAACGGGTGAGCGTTTATAAGTACAGACAGGAGATTGCGTATTAAAAGGTCAAAATATATTTTTTTGACTTTGAAATGGAAAGGCTCTGGAAATGGTTTTTTATCCTGGTATGGGTAGGAGGCAGTTACCTTCCGGCGGCGGGCCAGGAGATGCTGGGGATGACCCTGGGGAACTATGCGGGAGTGAATTCCCTGCAGCTGAATCCCAGCGCGATGTACCATTCGAAGGTTTACCTGGATGTGAACCTCCTCGGCCTGGATGTTTTCTTTCAGAACAATTACCTGTATATCGATAATGCGGAGTACCGCTTCGCCCATTTTTTCCAGTCTTCCTACCAGTACCCGATGCATTCGGAGCTTTACGGCACCGGCGACCGCATGTTTTACCATTACTCTGGGAAGGATTTCAGGCAGGCCTATGTTAACCTGAGGATCAACGGCCCGGGAGCCATGCTGGCCTGGGGCGAACATACCTTTGCGATCACGACCTCGGTAAGAAGTGCCACAACCGGATATTACCTGCCTTATGAAGTTGCCAATTTTGCTTACCTGGGCCTTAATTACGTGCCCCAGCAGAGTATCAACTACCATGACCGCAGGTTCTTCAGCTCTGCCTCGCTGACCTGGATGGAGATCGGGCTGAGCTACGCCTATCCTGTTTATGCCCGGGGATTGAATGTGCTGGCCCTGGGAGTTTCGGTGAAGCGGCTGGAAGGCATCGCCGGCGGGTATGTGTATTCCAGGGATGTGGATTATATTGTCCCCGATGATTCCACCCTCATCGTGAAGAACGCGAATATCAGGGCAGGATATTCCCTCCCGGTCAACTATGACAATAACGAGGTGCAGACGAGTCCTCTTTTCAGGGGCGGGGGATTTTCGGGGGATGTCGGCGTGACTTATTACCGGCTGAAGAATTATTATCACCGGCAGACAGTGACGACCCTGTGCAGCTATGAGATGCCGGATTATCTGTACCGGATCGGACTATCCCTGATCGACGTCGGGGCGATCCGCTTCAACAAGAATGCGGAAAGATATTCGATCGACAACCAGAGCTCCTACTGGAACAATATCAACCATTTCAAGTACGTCAGCATGCACCAGCTGATGGATACCATCAGCTACAAGTTTTACGGGGATTACACCACGGCGTACCAGGGCAATTCAGTGTGGGTCTGGCTGCCTTCGGCGGTGAGTGTTCAGTTCGATTATCACCTGCAGAAGGAATGGTATCTCAATGCCTGCGTGATCTATGGATTCGGCTTGGCGCCGAATTCGGTGGTGCGTCCTTCCGAGATTTCCATCACGCCCCGGTACGAGACCGACTGGTTTGAGGCCGACCTGCCGCTTTCGCTGTACGACTGGTACCTTCCCAGGATCGGCCTTTCGTTCCGGTTCTATTACCTGACGATCGGATTCGACAAGATCGGGTGGTTCTTTCACCTGAACGACTTCACGGGGCTGGATGTTTACCTGGGGCTGAAGTTCAGCCTCGACAAGGGCATCTGCGGTTCCAAAAAGCAGAAAGGATGCACCGACATGGAGCGCTATCACACCAAGCACTCATACCGCTGAAGTCCTTACGTCCAGCGCGTCCCGCAGTGCATTTCCCACCAGCATGAACGCCAGTACCAGCAGCATGATCGCGACGCCCGGGATGATGGCGAGGTAGGCGGAATCCAGGATGATATACCCGTAGTTCTCCCGGATCATCGACCCCCACGAAGGCACGGGAGGCTGCACTCCGATCCCCAGGAAGCTCAGGCCCGCCTCCAGGAGGATCGCCGACGCGAAATTGGCTGCCGCAATCACGATGACCACCCCCATGATATTCGGGAGGATGTGATGGAAGACAATGCGGAAATTTGAGAATCCCAGCGCCCTTCCGGCTTCCACGTATTCCTTCTCGCGGATGCCCAGGATCTGTCCCCTGACCACCCGCGCCACTTCCACCCACATGGTCAGCCCCACGGCGACAAAAACCTGCCAGAACCCTTTGCCGAGGGCAAAGGTGATGGCGATCACCAGCAGCAGCGTAGGGATGGACCAGACGACATTGATGAACCAGACCACCACACTGTCGATCCGTCCCCGGAAGAACCCGCCCAGGGAGCCGATCAGGATCCCGATCACGAGGGAAATGAACACCGAGATGAATCCCACCGACAGGCTGACCCGGGTCCCGATCAGCAGCTGGCTGAACAGATCCCTGCCGAAGCGATCGGTCCCGAGCAGGAACCTGCGCTTAACGATATGATGCGTCAGCACTTCGATGGAAAGTTCTTCCACCGGTACCCGGATCACTCTTCCGGTGAGATCCCTGAAGACCAGGCTGCCGTTCACCGTCCGCATGCCTGCAGTGTCGGCCGGCAGCGGATAAACGATCGCGGCAAGATTATACCGGGCTGTCCGGGCAACGGGTCCGGGAGCGTCGCTGTATTCGTTGACGACCAGGCTGGTCCCGTCAAAATGGAACCCGCTGATCGGGATAGCCGTGTATTCATTCTTTCGTCCCCACAGCATCGTGTGCAGGAGATTGCCCGGTTCCGGCATCTCGCTTTTATGCACCAGCAGGAAGGTCACTTGTGTGCCCGGCTTTTTCAGCCCCAGCTCCAGGTACTGGTCGTTTGCATAGGGAGTTTTATCGGGGGTGATCAGGTAGCCCAGGATGGCGGCGACGGCGGTGAGCAGGATGAAAATAAGAGCGGCCATGCCCAGCCGGTTCCGACGGAACTTCAGCCAGGACTGTCGGGAGAGGCTTCCTGAAGATTCATACCGGGTATGGCGGAAGAGCGGCAAGAGTGGCGGTTATGGTCGCAAATTTATTGAAAACGGGTACACGCCGGAGCATTTTTCATTTCCCCGGAAAATATGTACTTTTGCGCCCTCTTACATGGTGGATGTAGCTCAGTTGGTTAGAGCGTCAGATTGTGGCTCTGAAGGCCGTGGGTTCGAGTCCCATCTTCCACCCAGGGACAAGTCTGAAGTGTGAAGTCTGAAGTCCGAAAAAAAACCGGGTCGCTTGTTTGCCCGGTCAACTGTTTACTTGATCTCCCCTTTGAACGTCGACTGAAATTCTTCCCAGGGTATATTGTTTTTATAAGCGTCGTCGCCGAAATAGTGCAGGATCGGCTCGAATGATTTCGGCGCCTGGTATCCCGGAACGACCGTCAGCCACTGGCTTTTCTCATTCAGGAATACATAGGAGGGGTAAGACATATTTCCTTTCAGCAGCTCTACCGCCAGCTGATGGGTGGATCTCTTGGCGGCGGGATTCTTGTTGACGAAGGTCACGCCGTCGATCACCACCGTATCCTTGCGCTCTGCATTCAGCTTCACGCAATAAAAGTTCTTCTTCATGTATTTTACGATGACCGGGTTGGTGAAAGTTTCGGCATCCATCTTCTTGCACCAACCGCACCAGTCGGTGTATACATCGATAAAGATCTTCTTCGGCTTCTTCTTATTCAGCTGATAGGCATCCTCAAAGCTGTACCATTTGATATGGTCTCCGCTTCCCTCTGCCTGCTTCTCCTGGGAAGTAACCTGGGGAAACCCCTCTCTGGCATAAAATGACGCCGCGATCGAAAACAACACGAAAAGCGCCGTTCTGGACATGGGAAAAATTTCAACAAAATTAGACATCTTTGATGGAAATTACTTTACTTTAACAATTATTAGGAGTCTTCAGGAGGTTATATCACACTAAAACAAACAGCTATGAAAAAAGTAGTAATCAGTTTAACGATCCTGTTTTTCATCCCCGCCTTGATGATGGGCCAGGGATTTTATGCCCGGGTGGGTTTAGGGGGCGCATTAGGTACGAATTCCAGCTACGACCAGCTTTTCAGTGAAGTGGATCACGGGAATAATTCGTATTCCATCACATCGCTTCCGATGAACCTGGGAAGCGGGGCATTTTTCAACATCGCGGCGGGCTACCAGTTCAAGCATTACTGCGGGGTGGAACTGATCCTGAATGAAGCGTTCGGAGTATCCCTGAAGGGCACGACCACTTCCGACCTGGTCGGGGGATGGACCACGGAAACGAGGGTTTACGGCAGTATGTTCTCCATCATCCCGACCTTCGTACTGAACCCGAATCTCTGGAAGGTGAACCCTTATGCCCATTTCGGGATCATGATCGGCGTGGTTCCCGTCATGTTCCGGGATTATGAAGCCACCCGGGCCACGAGCACCGATTATGACGAGGATGAGACTGAATTTTATTATAGCGGCGTGGCCGTGGGGATCCAGGCAGGGGCAGGGGTCGAATGGAACCTTTCGCACCTGATCGCGCTGAATCTGGAGGTCAACTACAGCGGCATCAGCTATTCGCCGAAAAAGTCCAAGCTTACCGAATCCACGGTGGACGGGGAAGATCAGCTGGGCTCGATGACCGTTTATCAGAAAGAAAAGAAATATGTGAAGGTTCTCGACGAAAGCTTCGGGACCACTCCGCCGCAGGACCAGCCCAGGGAAGAATTACGGACCAATTTCTCTTTCAGCAATGTCGGGTTGCTTTTCGGGATAAAATTTAAATTCGGGAAAAAATAGCCTCACGTTGAGTTCCCAATTATCACAGGGACCGGGATGGTTTACTGATGCCGTTCAATCTCCCTTTTGATATCTTTTTGCTTAAGGGATTCCCTTTTGTCATAATGATGCTTGCCCCGTGCCAGGCAGATGGTGAGCTTGGCCAACCCCTTATCATTGATGAACAGCAGCGTGGGAACGATCGTGAATCCGCGCTCCTTGACCCGGACGTTCAGTTTCCGGAGTTCCCTGCGGGTCAGCAGCAATTTCCGGTCGCGCTTGGGAAGATGGTTGTTGTATGTGCCGTAGCCATACTCGGCAATATGCATATTGATCACAAACAGTTCCTCGCCGCGGAACATGCAATAGGCATCCACGATGCTGGCCTTGCCGTCGCGGATCGACTTGATCTCGGTGCCGGTCAGCTGGATGCCCGCCGTGAATTCCTGGACCAGGAAGTATTCATGGCCGGCCTTTTTATTCTTTATTTCAACCTTCCGCTCCATTTACTTTTTCTGCGGCTTGAGCACGGCCCGGACATAATGTTCCGGGTCGATATAGGTATCGGCCGCCTTTTTCAGGTCGTCCACCGTGACTGCATTCACACGGTCTTTATAGGTTAAAGTCAGCGCCGGATCCGCCTGGTTGAAATAGACCGCTTCCAGTTTATCGAGCCAGAAGCTGTTCTTCTGCACGTCGGTCTCGCGCTCCCGGATCAGCGCCTCCTTTGCCTTTTCCAGGTCCACCTGGGTCGGGCCGCTCTTCCGGATCTTTTTGAGGATCTTGAAAACGGCATCCGTGAGCTTATCCGTGGAACCGGGGGCGCACCCGAAGTTAATGATCAGGTCGCAGGTCGGTTTGGGATACTCATCCCACCGGAAGATCACCCGCGGGGAATACACCCCGCTGAGCTTTTCGCGGATCACTTCCACCAGCTTGATGGAAAGGACCTCCTGGAGCATTCTCAGGTACACCAGGTTATTTTCCTTCCATTCGAGGGGTTCCTCCATGACGATCCCCACCATGCCCTGTGGATCCGTTCCCTTATTCAGCGTCAGGTTAACCTTGCCTTCCGCAAATTTCGGGGAGACATCTTTCCAGGTCTCGTTCCGGTGCAGGGAAGGAAGGCTGCCCAGGTACTGTTCGATCAAAGGCGTTATGGAATCGATCGTGAAATTCCCGACGACGAAGAATTTAAAATCGCCGGCATCGGCAAACCGGTCCCGGTATACCTGGTAAGCCTGGTCCAGGTTGATCTCTTTCAGTCGGGCGGCCGACGGCAGCAGGATCATCCGGCGGTAACCCGGATAAGCGATCTTGTAGAGCGTATCGTAAAAGGAATAGATCGGGTTGTTCCCGATAAATTTCGACTGGGTTTCCATCTGGGATACGAACGCTTTGAAGGCGGTGGTATCTTTACGGGGGCCGGTGAAATAAAGATAGATGAGCTGCAGCAGGGTCTCAAAATCCTTGGGGGTGCTGTGGCCCCGGAAACCCTCTTTGACATCCTCGATGTACGGGCTCACCGACACATTCTTGCCTTTGAGCTTCTTTTCAAGAGCGATGTTGTCGAAGTTGCCCGCCCCGCTCATATCCACGATATCCGCGGCGTAATAGGCCGACATGAATTCATTATCCGGGTATAACGAGTTGCCCCCGGGGCTGTACGCGGAGACCAGGATCTCGTCGTTCTTGAAGGTCGTGGGCTTAAGCACCACGGTCACCCCGTTCGACAGGGTGAGCTCCGTGTACCCCAGCTCCGGGTTCTCCTTGCGGCCGGTCATGCTGCCTTTCGTTATATCGCCCGCAACCAGCGGCTGTTCGGTGAACTTATCCACATACGGGGTGATCTCCGCGGTCCGGGACTGGGCCAGGATCTGCCGGACCTCCGCTTCGGCCGGCACCTTCACATTCTCCTTGTCCGGCGCCATGATCACGATCGCGAGATTGTCGCCGGTGATCCACTCCCTGGCTTTGGCATTCACCTCGTCGAGCTGTATCCCGGGAAGCAGGTTTTTAACATACTTGAATTCCTTCTGGGGACCCGGGATCGGATCCTGCGACAGGTAGTTGTCGACATATTCCCCGCAAAGACGGGCGGATTCCGTTTTGTCGAATTCTTTTGCAGCTTGCTCATACCGGCTCAAAAGCTCGTCTTTTTCCCGCTCGAATTCCGTGGCGGTGAATCCGAATCGTTTGACCCGTTCGTTCTCCTCCAACAGCGTGGCCAGGCTTTTATCGATCTCGTTTTCCTTCGACATGGCCGTCAGCACATACGAATCCTTGGTGCGGGCCAGGAATTGGCCGTATTCGGAAGAGGCCATAATAAAAGGCGACTCCGGCTTCTGCGTGATCTCGCTGAACCGCTGGTTCAGCATTTCTGTGTACAATTTGCCGATCAGGTCGTCCCGGAAATCTCCCAGGGTTTTTACCGTATCCTTCGGATGCTTGTAGAACAGCAGGACCATATTGTAGGTGGCTTCCTTATCGGTGGCGATGGCGATCAGCGGGTCCTTGTTGTCCGGGATATCATAAACGGTCCGGGGTTTTTGGTTGACAGGATTAGAAATTCCCGAGAAATGGGCCCGGATCCTGGCTTCCGCCTGGTCCGGGTTGATATCGCCCACCACCACGACCGCCATCAGGTCGGGACGGTACCAGTCATGATAAAAGGCGCGCAGCGAATCATGCTTGAAGTTTTCGATGATATCCACTTTCCCGATGGGGATCCGCTCGGCATATTTGGAGCCCTGGAAAGCGATGGGGAACACCTTCTTCAGCATCCGGTCCTGGGCTCCCAGGCCCATCCTCCATTCCTCGACGATGACGCCGCGCTCCTTATCGATCTCCCGGTCATCGAGCAGCGCATTATGCCCCCAGTCCTCCAGCACCTGGTACCCTTTTTCCACCAGGAGGCTGTCGTCGGTGGGCAACTGCAGCATATAGACGGTTTCATCGAAGCCGGTATAGGCATTGATATCGGCCCCGAAGCGGACCCCGGTCTTCTGCAGGAAATCGACCAGCTCATTCTTCGGGAAGGTCTTCGACCCGTTGAAATTCATGTGCTCCATGAAATGCGCCAGTCCCTGCTGCCCGTCGTTTTCCAGGATCGACCCGGCATTCACCACCAGCCTGAGCTCCACGCGTTTCTCCGGCTTCTCGTTTTTCCGGATGTAATACATCAGGCCGTTATCCAGCTTGCCGATGCGGACGTTCGGGTCGACGGCGATGGGAGTGGTCGGGTCGACCGTGGATTTCTGACCCATTGCCAGGGCCGCGATGAACAGTGCGAGTCCCGGAAAAAAGAATCGGAATGAGATGGTTTTCATATCACAGTATATTTTTAAAATGTACGGATTCCCGCTGCAAGATAAGGATTTTTCCTGCTGCGGCGCTCTGACCGGGCGGAAAATCAAATCTTCAGGGAGATCCCCACCAGGAAGTTGACGGGAGCCTGGGGGAAATATCCGTTCTCTTCATACTCCACCCCGTTCATATAATAAGGATATACCCAGGCATTGGTCTCATACTTCACGCTGAAGAGGTTATTGACCTGCAGGTTAAACCCGATCTCCTTGAAGAATTTGGTCTTCAGGGAATATCCTGCCGCAATCCCGTTGATGAAGAAAGGATCGAGCGACCGCTCCTTGTCGGAGGTATTGTCGATATATTGCCTTCCGACATATTTTGAGATCAGTGCCAGGGAAAGGTTCTTCACCGGGATGAAAGTG
>DATJQF010000025.1:0-19537 GCA_035505995.1 Bacteroidales bacterium | reverse complement strand
TTTAATGACCTTTAATGACCTTTAATGACCTTTAATGACCTTAATGACCTTTAATTACCTTTAATGACCTCTAATGACCCTAATGACCTTAACGACCTTCCCGCCCCATCCTAACCGAAAATGCCGATAGTGAATTTGTTGTACCTAGTGCCGCCCGGTAACTTCATTTCACATACTCCGTCTTCCACTTCTTATACTCCGACTTCTTCACGGAAGTAATGATATGGTCGATCGACGCGGCCCAGTAATTCCGGATACCGATGCCGCTGGTCTTGCCGGTCATATGCTCGCAGAGCTGGATGGTCTTCGACGGGATGTCGATCACCAGGATATAGAACGAGCCCTGGTCAAGGGTCTTGTTCAGCGCTTCGGCCACGAATACGATCCCGAAGCCCTTTTTCCCTTCCAGGTTATATGCTTCCACCCACTTGCGCATGTCGTCGCAGGAATATTTGGGCGGCTCATAGGCGGTTAGGTTTTTGGGTGGTGTCTCCGCATTCAGCTTCGTGATCATGTCGATGTTGGTCTCCAGGTTCGAGAGTTGGAACATTCCCTTGATGTCGTACTTGGACGGCTCGTTGAGGATCAGGCTGTTCCAGGCGGGAAAATAGCGGTCGCGGATCTCCTGCGGGTCGATGGGTCCGGCATCCTTGAACTGGGTGAACTCGCCGATGAGCTTCACGTGGGAGAAGTCGATCCCGAGCCAGGTCGTCTCAGCCGCGCCGGTGAAGAACTCGCGGATGTTCTGGGCGGTAACGGTGGCCGTCATGACCGTCAAGGCCGCTGCTACCATGAACTTGCTTGTTTTCATAAAAACCGGATATTGGGGGTTCTGCAAATATATAGTAAAACGTGGGGATGGCGAAACTATTGCGGACTGGGCACCGGGCTCCCGGATCTCGCATCGGCTGGTGGAACCAGCATAATAATATGAAATATGTTTCCGTTATAGATAATGAAAGACATTCACTTGCAGGGTAGAGTTTTATTCCGTCGTCCGGCAATGAACTTCATTCCCAGTTTCCATCAAAATCATCAGCGTATGAAAAGGCTATTCCTCTTCCTGGCAGCAGGATGCATCCTTCCTGTAACCGCATTTTGCCAACTGGAGAAAGGCAACCTCATGGGACCTTTCTCGGTCGGGATCACGTATTATCATCAGGACCAGAAGGATCTTGGTTTCAAGGTCAACGACTTCAGTGTCTCCCTCACGGACGCGCTGGGCATCTTCGTGATCGACCGGCTGGCGGTCGGCCCGGGGCTTACCTTCTCCCTGGAGGACTTTCATTCGTATGGCAGTTCGGCAGGCGGCGAGCAATATAATTTTTCCTACAGCATCCTGTTCGATCCCTTCGTCCGGTATTATTTTGCAAAAAACGGGAAGCTGGCCTGGTTCGGGCAGGTGAACGGAGCCATTGGGTACGGGCAGAATATCTGGAAGAATATCAATGAAACGGAAACCCAGCATTTCAAGAACAATGTGCTTAAATACGGCGGCAGCGCGGGAATGGGCATGACCTTTTTCTTCAACCAGAGCATTGGCCTGGAGACCATGCTGGCCTACAATTTTCTTAAAAGCGACTGGGTGGATAAGGAGCCGGAATCCGATTTTAAGTACAGCAACATCATGAATACCATCAGTCTGAATGTGGGGCTGGCCTTTTACCTGGCGACGAAATAATGTAGTGAAGTAGTGACATGGTTCCAATGTGTGTTCCTGCTATGTCAGCAGTGTTATCAGTGTTCGATGGAGGACTGAAGAAACAGAAAGATCATTTAAAATGGTACACACCATTTTTATCGATGCTTACTTCGGGAAGGACTTTAGTTTGATCGAAGCGGTCATAGCCCGTTTTCAGGTTTTTCCAGAAAGAGACCAGACCCGGCTCGGCCGCATGCCGGGATGATAGATCCGCCAGTTTTTCGTCGGTAAGATAATCCGGGAAGATATGCACCGGGATGTGAAGCTGCCCGTTGTTACAGGCTTCGACGGCGATGATATAAAGCTCTTTTATCTTATCATCCGTGATCGGGATGCAGCCGATCGTCACGCAGTTGCCGTGGATGAAGATCTCGCCGCCTAAATTTGATTTATCCCCCAGGATCCGGTCGGCGGCATTCGGGTAATTCAGTTCGAGCGAGAGCCAGAAGTTACTGCTGGGATTGAAGCCCTTCACCTCGTAAAAGCCTTCCGGGATCTGACCGTCGCCCTGCCTGCGCTTGGGACCCAGCGTGCCCGAATAGGCGCAGAAGGCGTAGTCTTTCAGGTAGATGAATGCCCGGTCGCCTTTGTTCCGGGCCCACAGCTCGATCTTGCGCTCCTGCTTGAAGATGCGGAGGAAGATCTCCACGGTGCCGGGCTTGATGCCCTTCGTGTCCAGCAGCCGGATCATTTCATTTTCCTTTTCAGCATAAGCTTGCTGAACCCGGGGATATTTCAGCTGCTCCGGTTTGAAAGCGGGAGGGAAGGGGAACACGTTCAGCGCCATGAGAAAAATGAAAAGAAAATTCATTTCAGAAGTTTATATTCACCGCAGATTCCACAGATTTACGCAGATTGCTGATAATGTACAAAAATTTCTCTCCTGCCTCTTCCATCCAACCTCCTCATTATCTCCTGCCTCTTCTCTCCCAGATCCTCCCTTATTTCTCTGTTCTTTGTGCACTGAACGAACATTGAAGAGGTGCTTCATTGATACATTGACTGAAAAGCTCTCCCGTAATGGTGTTGGGATCCAGGAAGGTGCCTGAGAGATGCCCGTTGCATGTGCCATGGGTCCATAACTGCAATGCGAACGTATTATTCTGGATGGTAAGATGGGAATCGATCGGAATGGAATCGGGCGGAAAATATGGCGGTATCCCGGGAGTGCGGTAGGTGAGCACCCCGATGATGGAATCCGTTCCGATCTGGTTGAGCTTCAATCCCATCGGCCAGAATGCACTGTCCGGATTCATCCAGCCGCTCCAGGTGCCGGTAAGTGTATAAGTCGGCGGGACCGGGATATATGCAATGGACAGATCAAGCTGTACGGTGCGCCAGTCGACGCAGGAGACCGTCGCCGAGTCGCTCTGATAGCCGTTCTTGGAAGCAACTACGGTATAATATCCGGGAGCCACATCGGGTATAAAGTAATGTCCGGTGCTGTCGGTATATGCGGTGTGAAAAGTTCCTTCCAGGGTCACTTTTACCCCGGCCAGGACGGTATCCCCTGTGAGGGTGGTGATCCGTCCGGTGATCTTGCTGATATTGCTTACCGAGCTGTAGATCACCTGAGAGGTCTCCTTCTTCTGGCAGGAAGAAAGCAGCATCATGGCGGCTGCTAGGAACATGACCTTTTTCATTTCATTGGGGTTTTATCTGGAACACAGAAAACGCTGATGCGTTATGCAGTAACTGATTCCCGCTGAGTATTCCGGTATAAGCAGCCCACTACGTTCTTGCCTCCGGCGTTACGTTCTGATTTCCTGATTCGTTGATCCCTGCCCGCCGGGAGGCGGGGTTATTCTATTGTTCAAAATACTCTAACGTTCATCCTCCACCCTCCATCCTCAACTTCCCTATAAAGATACGCCAATTCTCGATATTTTGTATGCCCAAACCCGGTTTCCCCTTGCCCTTTCCCCCGAATTCCCTACCTTTGCCCTCAAACCCCATCTTCCTGCACTATGAGCAACTTTATCGGAATACGACACGAGGATAAGTACGCCCTGGAGCGCAGGGCCCCGCTGACGCCCCGCCATGTGGAACGGCTGGCAAAACAGAAAAAGCTGGACATCATCGTGCAGCAGTCGGCCAAGCGCGTCTTCACGGATGAGGAATACCGGCAGGCCGGTGCGGAAATCTCCGATTGCCTCGACAAATGCTCGGTGATCTTCGGCGTGAAGGAGATCCCGGTGGAGGAGTTCGAGGAAGGAAAGACCTACGTCTTTTTCGCCCATGTCATCAAGGGACAGGAATACAACATGCCGATGCTGCGCCGGATGATGGAGCTCAAGTGCAACCTCATCGACTACGAGAAGATCGTCGACGAGCAGGGCAAGCGGCTGATCTTCTTCGGGCATTATGCGGGAATGGCGGGAATGATCAACTCGTTCTGGGCGCTGGGACACCGGCTGAAGGAATTCGGGTTCGAATCGCGCCTGCTGAAGATCCGGCAGGCCCGCCAGTACCACTCGCTGAAAGAGGCCAAAGACGACATCTCCGCCATCGGACAACTGATCGCCGAATCGGGCATTCCCCATGAATTGAGGCCGTTCGTGATAGGCTTCACGGGGTACGGCAATGTTTCCCGGGGGGCGCAGGAGATCCTCGGATTGCTGCCGGTGAAAGAAATTTCGCCCGAAAAGCTGCTGGGCTTATACCACCGGAAAAAACTACCCGATAACATCGTGTATAAGGTGGTTTTCAAGGAAGAGGACCTGTATGAGCACGTCGATGGTCATCCGTTCGACCTGAACGATTTTTACACGAACGCATGCACCTACCGGAGTGTATTCGAAAAATATATCCCGTATCTCTCGGTGCTGATCAATTGCGTTTACTGGGACAAGCGCTACCCGCGGCTGGTGACCAAGGATTACCTGGAGAAGCTGTTCGAAAAGGGAAGACCTCAACTGACGGTCATCGGGGATATCTCGTGCGACAAGGAAGGCTCGGTGGAATGCACCCTGCACGCCACCCCGATCGACGACCCGGTGTTCGTTTACAACCCGGCGACACGGCAGGCCACGATGGGCTATGCCGGCGAAGGGATACTGGTCATGGCGGTGGACATCCTCCCGGCCGAGCTGCCCCGCGACGCCTCGGAAGGCTTCGGCGACGTACTGGTCAACTTCGTCAAGCCCATTGCCGACGCCGACTTCAGCGAGCACTTCGACGATCTCGACCTCCCCAAAGCAATCAAGAAGGGACTGGTCCTGCACAACGGGGAGCTCACGGCGGACTATAAATATCTCGAAGAATTTATACACTGAAGCACGTGACAAGAAACAAGAGATAAGTAACATCCTGCAACCTGATCCTATAATGTAAACCATACTGCTATGCCTGCCATCCTCCTGCTGGGCTCCGGCCTCGTCGCCCGGCCCATCGTCCGCCACCTGCTTTCGAAGAACTTCAGGGTCACCGTGGCCTCCAACACCCCCGACCGCGCCCTGGAAATGATCGCGGGAAACCCGAATGGCCGCTCCGTGACCTGGGAAGCGACCGATGAAGCCGCACTCGATAAGCTGGTTGCGGAGCATGACCTGACGGTAAGCCTCCTGCCCTATGCGTTCCATGTGATGGTGGCAAAGCATTGCCTGGCGCACGGGAAGAATATGGTCACCACGTCGTACGTGAAGCCGGAGATGAAGGCCCTCGACGGCGAGGCGAAAAAGAAAGGGATCCTGCTGCTGAACGAGATCGGGCTCGATCCCGGCGTCGACCATATGTCGGCCATGAGGATCATCGACCAGATCCATGCAAAAGAAGGGGCGGTGGTGGAGTTCTGGTCGTTGTGCGGAGCCCTGCCGGCCCCGGAGGCGGCCGACAACCCCTTCCGGTACAAATTCTCCTGGAGCCCCAAAGGCGTGGTGATGGCAGGAAACAACGACGCACTTTACCTGCGCCATGGAAAAAAAGTGAGTATTCCTACGCAGGATCTGTTTAAAAACCCATTTAAAGTGGAATTCCCCGGCGCCGGCACCTTCGAGGTCTATCCCAACCGCGATTCCCTGGCCTACAAGGAAATTTACGGCATCCCCGAAGCGCAGACCATGTACCGCGGCACCTTCCGCTATAAAGGCTGGTGCGAGACCCTCGACCTGATGAAGGAGCTGGACCTGATCTCCTACGACAAATCCGACATGACCGGCATGACCTATGCCGACCTGATGAACCGTCAGCTGGCGCGTCACGCGTCACGCATCACGCGTCACGGATCCTACGCCATGGATGCCCTGAGATGGCTCGGCCTCTTCGACGACCAACCGATGAACAGGAAGGTTGATTCCACCTTCGAAGTGGTCTCCGACCTGATGATCGCAAAAATGGGGCTGAAAGACCATGAGCGCGACATGGTGGCCATGCAGCATACGTTCCTGGCTTCCTATCCCGATGGGAAGAAAGAAGTGATCCGGTCGAGGATGCTCGATTTCGGCACCCCTGCCACGGAGACCTCCATCGCACGGACCGTCGCCCTGCCGGCCGCGATCGCCGTCGGGTTGATCCTGGATAAAAAGATCCGTACCACCGGCGTCCATATCCCGGTGATCCCTGAGATCTATCACCCGGTGCTGGATGAGTTGGAGAAGCTTGGGATAAAAATGATCGAAGAATTCAACCTTCCGCCCGACCAGAACATTTCATAGTTCCCATGAGCCTTGCCACGATCATCGTCCTGGTCATCATCGGCATTGTGATCTATGCCGTTGTCAGCATGCGCAGGAATCCGCCGGACAAAACCCAGCCGCCTCCGCCTCCGGGATCAGGAACTCCTCCCGATCCACCGCCTCCTTTCGGGAATCGTGCCGGTGGCGGGAAGTACGGCAAGTGGGTAGGAGGAGGGCTGGGGTGGGCCTTTGGCGGTCCGCTGGGGGCCATCCTCGGCTTTGCGCTGGGGTCGATGTTCGACGGCAGGCAGTACACTCCCTATAAGTACCAGGGAACCCCCCGCGACGACTTTGCCATGAGCCTGCTGGTGCTGTCGGCAGCGGTGATGAAAGCCGATCAGAAGATCGTCCGCTCCGAGCTGGATTATGTCCGGAACTTTTTTATTGCCCAGTTCGGCGAAAGCGAGGCCGCACGGCTGCTCCTGGTACTCCGCGAGATCCTCAAGCAGGAGATCCAGGTACAGGACGTCAGCGTGCAGATAGGGCAGTACATGGACTACCACTCGCGGCTCCAGCTGCTGCATTACCTCTTCGGGATCGCTTCCGCCGATGGTCAGTACCATCCCGATGAGCTGGAGGTCATCGAGACGATCTCGCGTTACATGGGCATCTCTTCCGCCGACCTGACCTCGATCCGGGCGATGTTCGTAAAAAGCATCAGCTGGGCGTACGATGTCCTGGAAGTCACCTCCTCGGCCACCGACGACGAGATCAAAAAAGCCTACCGTGAGCTGGCCAAGAAGTATCATCCCGACAAGGTTTCCCACCTGGGAGAAGATATCCGCAAATCTGCCACCGAGAAATTTCAGAACCTGAACGCAGCCTACGAAGAGATCAAGAGGCAGCGGGGTATTAACTGATACGACCCCATGGAGAACACAGTACCCGTCGCACCCGTGAATTCAGCCCTGTTCCGGCCGGGAAGCATCGGCCCGCTGAAGCTCCGGAACCGGACCCTCCGCTCGGCAGCCTTTGAAGGAATGTGCCCGGGGCACCTGGTTTCCAGAGACCTGATCGATTACCACCGCTCGGTGGGTGCCGGGGAGATCGGCATGACCACCGTGGCCTATGCCTCCGTTTCCCGGAGCGGGCTTTCCTTTCCCCACCAGCTCTGGCTGAGGAAGGAAGCCGTCCCGGGACTGAAGGAGCTGACGGAAGCCGTCCACGGGGAAGGCGCTGCAGCCGGCATCCAGATCGGTCATTGCGGACTGATGGCCAAGCGCTCGGTCACCGGGGGCTATTGCCTGGCGCCGTCGGGAAGGTTCAACCTCTACGGACCGACCTGGCCGCGGACCCTGAAAAAAAACGAGATCCGGGAGATTGTTCTCGACTTTGGAGAGGCGGTGAACCTTGCCCGGGAATCCGGGTTTGATTCGGTGGAGGTGCATGCCGGCCATGGCTATCTGATCAGCCAGTTCCTTTCGCCGTGGACCAACCGCAGGAAAGACGAATACGGAGGCAGTTTTGAGAACCGCTCCCGCTTCCTGACCGAAGTGATCCGGGAGGTGATGAAGCAGGCCGGCAGCGATATAGCGGTGACGGTGAAAATGAATCTCCGCGACGGTTTCCGGGGAGGGATGGAGATGGACGAATCGCTGGAGGTCGCAAAACTCCTGGAAAAGGAAGGGGTGCATGCGCTGGTGCTGAGCGGGGGATTCGTGAGCCGTGCGCCCATGTACGTGATGCGGGGCCGCATGCCCGTGGAGGTGATGTCGCATTACATGAAGGAGCGATGGCTGAAGCCTTTCATCCGCTGGTTCGGGGAGATGCTTATTCACCCCGAGCCATTTTCGGAGGGCTATTTCCTGGAGGATGCGCTGAAGGTCCGCCAGGCGGTAAACCTGCCGCTGATCTATGTGGGAGGCATGATCTCGCTGGAAAAGATGGAAGAGGTACTGGGGAAAGGGTTCGAATTCATCCAGCTTGCCCGGGCGCTGGTCCACGACCCGATGTTCATCCGGAAGATCCATGCCGGCGAACTCACCCGCTCGGGCTGCAACCATGCCAATTACTGCATTGCCGTCATGTACTCCGGCAAAATGGCCTGCTACCAGAATGAACCTAATATCCCTGAAAAATGGCGTAGGAAATTATCGTCGCCGGCGGATTAGCCTTTCCGCACGACCCTCCTCACGACAGCCTTCCCTGAGGCATCGATAAACTCAAAGAGGACCACTCCCTGCTGAATATTTGAAAGGTCCAGGGTTTTCTCGGATTCGGAGGATTCCGAATACCAGTTATATTCCGCCAGCTCGTTGCCGGTAATATCAAAGATCTTCAGCGTTCGCAGGGGAGCGCCTGTCGCCAGGTAATGAAAGGTGACATTCCCGGTAAACGGGCTGGGATAAATGGTGATCTGCGCATTGATGGCCAGGGAAGGAGCGGCGCTGGCGACCTCCGCCTGGAACATCCCCACCATGCCCATCGCCGCATGGAACTTGCATTTGTACGTATAAGTACCCGCCTCCATCACCTTGTACTCGAACGTCTGAATGGTACTGTTGACCGGTGCATCCCAGATTGGGGCCAAGGCGGGCACCGAGATCGAAGTGGTCGTATGCGTGCCGTTCACCCATACCCACCGGATCGTGTCGCCTACCCGGACGGTCAATAGACTGTCCGGAGTAAACGAAAAATCAGCCACCTGGACTACCCACACCTTCGCCGCCGCATTCATCGAAAAGAACAGCACGAAAAAGAAGACCTTCATCTGTAAAAACCGCTTCATCATATTCATACCCCCTCTGCCTTTCTTTAAATTTGATTAAGACCAATTCTAAACAAAAATACACTAAAAAATATCCAATGTCAAGTTTTTTTTGAACAAACCCGAAACTTTATTTCCGTCTGTACAACCCTATCAGCTCCCCGTTGGCCAGCACATGCCCGGCCATGGCCGCTTCCACCTGTTTCCTGGAAGCTCCCTCCTTTAGCTCCAGGAAGATGTCCAGCGCATAGATCTTGAAGAGATACCGGTGGGTTCCGGAGGGAGGACAGGGGCCGCCATACCGGAGTGAGCCGAAGTCGTTGACCCCCGCCAGGATCCTCGTCTCTTTCCGTCCGTCGTAGGAAAAATTCTCCTCGAGGGAGGTCACCGAGGAGGGGATATTGAACAACAACCAGTGGATCCAAGTTCCGGCCCGGGCGTCGGGATCATCCACGATCAGGGCGAAGCTTTGGGTCCCCGCGGGAAAACCCTTCCAGAGAAGGGCGGGGGAGATGTTCTTTCCGTCGCAGGTGAACTGCGGAGGAATGCTCCCGTCAGGAGAGAAACTGCGGCTCTCAATATTCATTTTTTTAGGTCTTGGATCCTGCGGGGCGGCCGTCAGGCAACCCGCCAGGAAGAACAACATAATCAGGGTGGACCGTATCATAAAGTTGAATTGGATCTCTGCGGATCAAAGATACGATAACCCGGACCGGAGTTCGCCGGGTTCCCCTGAAAACAGTAAATTTGTTAAAAGCAACCAACCTATGAAGTATTTTTTTCTATCCTCCATCCTCTGCCTTCTGTTCTCCGCAACCCTCTTCTCCCAGGATCCCGCCTCCCCCGAGACCGACCCGGCCATCCTGCAAAAGCTCGAGCAGTGGAAGGACCTGAAGTTCGGACTGCTGATGCACTGGGGAACCTATAGCCAGTGGGGGATTGTGGAATCCTGGTCCCTTTGCTCGGAAGACGAGCCCTGGTGCACACGCAAGATGAAGAACTATGTGGATTATTGCCGGGCCTACACCGCGCTGAAAAACACCTTCAATCCCGTTAAGTTCGATCCTGCAAAATGGGCGGCAGCCGCTAAATACGCGGGGATGAGATATGTGGTCTTCACCACCAAGCACCACGACGGGTTCTGCATGTTCGACACCCATCAGACGGATTATAAGATCACGGATGCCGGCTGCCCTTTCCATACGGATCCGCGGGCGGATATAACGAAAGAGATCTTCAACGCTTTCCGGGACCAGGGATTCTGGACCGGCGCCTATTTCAGCAAACCCGACTGGCATTCCAATGATTACTGGGCGGAGGAATGGGCCACCCCGAACCGGAACGTGAATTACAGCATTGCAAAATACCCGGAACGGTGGCAGCGATTCTGCGATTACACCTTTAACCAGATCGAAGAGCTGACCACCGGCTACGGGAAGCTTGATATCCTCTGGCTCGATGGCGGCTGGGTCTGCCCGCAGAACGGCCAGGACATCAACATGCCGAAGATCGCCGCCATGGCGAGGAGCCACCAGCCGGACCTGCTGATCGTGGACCGCACGGTGACCGGCAAATTCGAGAATTACCGCACACCCGAACAGCAGGTGCCCGACACCCCGCCCGGTTATCCCTGGGAGACCTGCATGACCATGGCCACCTCGTGGTCGTATGTGCCCGGAGATGTTTACAAGCCGGCCAACCAGCTGATCCATCTCCTGGTGGATATCGTGGCCAAGGGAGGGAACTTCCTGCTGAATATCGGGCCCTCGCCCGAAGGGGAATTCGCCGATACCGCTTATGCCCGGCTGAAAGAGATCGGGGACTGGATGCAGGTCAACGGGGAGGCGATTTACCGGACACGGCCGGTCATTCCCTATAAGTCCGGCAATATCTGCTTCACCTCTCTCCCCGACGGAACGCTGTTTCTTATCTACCTGGCCGGTCCGGGGGAAACGCAGATGCCGGAGTCCGTTGCAGTGAGGGGATACGGCCCTGCAAAGGGATCCCGGATCGAATTGCTGGGGAAAAAAGGGACCCTGCGCTGGGTGACAGATGGGGTGGATCTGAGGATCTTCATCCCGAAAGCGGACCGGGTCCGGCCTCCCTGCCGCCATGCCTGGGCTTTCAGGGTAAGCAACCGGAAATGATCAGGAGGAAATCTCCTTTTCCGGCTCTGTCTTCCCGGGATAAGCGAAGATCATCGCCAGGATGAAAAGGGCCAGGATCCCCATGGCCAGCCAGTAAGGCGGCCGCGGACCCTCGGCGATGCTGCGTGAAATGTGATACGAAACGACCGACGTGACCCCCAGCGGGAACGGCAGCAGTGCGACCAGCGTCCACCAGGCCCACCGGATCCTGTGCCTCAGGGGCCAGGCCACCAGGAGGAAGGAGGTCAGCCCGGTCGCGATCATACAGGAACCCGTAATTTGCGTCAGGGCAAAATATAGGGGCATGATGCGGGGATCGAAGGAATTGAGCTGGGGCTCGGTCATTTCCAGGAATGCGGCATGATATCCCAGCAGGTGCTGACGCAAAAAATAAAGCATCCCGGTTGCGATCACGATCAGGGAGAGCAGCCCGAGAACATACAGGGAGAGTTTGAATTTCATGGGGAAGAGAAAAAACAGCCTCGTAAATATATAGTATTTATTAACAATAATCTACAAATATTGACATTTTATAGATTTATTTGTATATTGCCGTGTGAAATCAGAAGCAGCCCTCCAGGAAACATTGTTCCATCTGATCAGGAATAAGCTGCCTGCTCATGTTTCCTTCGTTCACGAGCTTTCGGAATTGCTGAACATCAGTTATGACAGCGCTTACCGCAGGATCCGGGGTGAAAAGGAATTGAACCTGGAAGAGCTGAAACGGCTCAGCGAGCACTTCAATATCTCCCTCGACACCCTGTTCAATGTCAGCAGCCGCAATATCCTGTTTAATGCATTTGCGGTGGATAAGGAAGATTACACGCTGGAGGACTGGATGAAGAACATCCTGGAGGAGATGCGGGATATCCAGACGTGCAAGCAAAAGGAGATCCTGTGGTCTGCCAAGGATATACCTCCCTTTCACTTCTTTGGATTTCCGGAACTGGCCGCGTTCAAATCCTATTTCTGGAACAAGGTGCTCTTCAATACCCCGGGTTTTGAAAAGATGCCCTTCCGCTTCGATCTGGCCGACGGCTTCGAGGATACCGGGAGGCAGATCCTTTCCATTTATAACAAGATCCCCTCCTCGGAGATCTGGAATATGGAAACTTTCATCAGCCTGATCCGCCAGATCGAATTCTGCCACGTCTGCCATTATTTTACAGGAAAAGAAGATGCCCTGAAGGTGCTCGATGCCCTGGAACGGCTGGTCGACCACCTGGATCAGCAGGCCGGTGCGGGGTTCCGCTACCTGTACGGGGATAAACCGGAAGGGATTGAGGGAAGCTACCGGCTCTATTACAACGAGGTCTTACTGGGGGACAACACTATATTCGTTATAAAAGACGGGCACCCTAAAACCTTCCTCACCTATAATGTGATCAACCTGCTGGTTACCGAACATGAGAAGCTCTGTTCCCAGATTGAAAACTCCATGCGGACCGTGATCAAAAAGTCGACCCTCATCAGCAGCACTTCGGAAAAAGAGAGGAACCGCTTTTTCCAGTCATTGTTCGGGAAGATCCGTGAAATCAAAAGTCAGATCTCCTGACGGTCAACCGGCCGGCTCATTCTTTTTATTATTTTTGAAAGGTATTGTGTTGCCATGATCAAGGGAAAAAAGATCGTCGTGGTGCTGCCGGCCTATAATGCCGCGAAAACCCTGGCCCGGACCTATTCGGAGATCCCTCTCGGCGTGGTGGACGAGGTGATCCTGGTCGACGATGCCAGCACCGACCTCACCCTGGAAGAAGCCGGCAGGCTGGGGATCCGCGAGGTGATCCGGCATGACCGGAACCAGGGGTACGGGGCCAACCAGAAAACCTGCTTCGACCGTGCCTTGTCGCTGGGGGCGGATATCGTCGTCATGCTTCATCCCGATTACCAGTACACCCCGAAGCTCATCGAATCCATGGTGCATGTGATCGCCAACGAGGTGTACCCGGTGGTCCTGGGCTCCCGGATCCTGGGCAGGGGAGCCCGGAAAGGAGGCATGCCGTTTTATAAGTATGTACTGAACCGCATTCTTACCTTTGCCCAAAATACCCTCATGCACGAGAAGCTGTCCGAGTATCACTCGGGCTACCGGGCGTTCTCGGCGGAAGTGCTGCGGAATATAAACTACCACGCCGACAGCGACGATTTCGTCTTCGACAACCAGATCCTTTCCCAGATCCTTTTTAAAGGTTACCCCATCGCGGAGATCACCTGTCCGACCCATTATTTCAAGGAAGCATCTACGATCAACTTCTCCCGGAGCGTGGTGTATGGAGTAGGATGCATGATCACCGCCCTGAAGTATGCCCTGCAGAAAGCCGGGCTGGCCCGCTTCCGGATTTACGAATAACGCTGGTTTCCCCGGATCCTGGCTAGTCGTGGAACCGCCAGGTCAACCCGAAACGGAAAGAAGCATCCTGCATGGGATAGCTGGGAGTGGTGTAGTAGTACCTTCCCATGAAAAAGCTGTCGAAATTGGAATACATGACGAAGATCCTCGCCCGCTGGATCTTGATATTGAGGAAGACATCCATGTACAGGTAGTTCCCGATCTCCTTGGTGCTCTGCAGGTAGAAGGAACGAGTGGCCGGCATGTAGGCGTCGGCATAGTACCGGGTATTGTAATAGAAATTCAGTCCCGGCTGGATGGTGGAAGCGCCCTTGAAAAGCTTCTGCGTGAAATACAGGGTCACATTCCCCATGAAGGCAGGCAGCCGTACGGCGCTGGTGCCCTGGATGGTCTGATAGGCGAGCTGTCCCTGGAGCGTAAACCGCCAGAAGTCCACCTGGGAATTCAGCCAGGCATAGATATAGCCGAATTCGGAATTTAACTGTCGGGGCGTGGCGGTCTCGTCCAGGTATACCAGGTGATTGATCCGGCTGATGCTCACGCCGGCATCCGCGATCTTCCTGAAAACGTACGTGAAGCAGCCGGAGATAAGTCCCTGCTTGTGCCACGTGGTGTCCCACCGGAAATTATTGCCGCTGAAATGACCCAGGAACCAGGCCGGCTGCTGGATGGCATAGTAGCCTTTGAAGGTGATCGTCCCGGCATTGCGGTTCAGTTTGCCGAGCCGCTGGCTGAGTGCCGCCTTCAGGCTCCAGTCCCCGTTATTGTAATCCCCGAAAACATAATCGGCAAAAGCGTTCAGGTTCAGCGAAGAAAAGGGCGTGAACGACATCTCGAATGCCGGGATGAACTGGATAAAGTATTTTTTATTCACCGGGTCCCTGACCTCCAGGTACTGCTGCCGGATATGGGCTGCCATCTGCAGGACCCTGAATTTCTTATCCGGCCGGAAGCTGGGATTGGTCCAGGTCAGCTCGTTGAGGATCTTCACCACGGCCACGGAATCCCGGGTCTGGGTGGTGTCCAGGTAAATATTCTGATAAAATCCGGATTCCGGCTGATAGTCCTGGTAATTGAGGATCCGCCGGTTATACTCGAAGGTATAGGCGATCCTTCCCAGCTCCACGTAATGGTGCTGGATCGTGTCGTGGATCCCCCGGGGATGCCGGGAAAGGTTGAAATAATGCTTCATGTAGAACCCCATCTCCTTCACCCGGTTTTGCGCCGACTGCAGGTTCACGGGGATCAGCTGCCGGTTGGGTTCCAGGTTCTGCTCGAAGAGGCTGTCGTACTGGATCCCCCCGTTCTCGCTGTCCTTGATGCGGTTTATCAGGAAATTGGCGATCACGCCGTACCGCTTATCCTTGGTGAAGAACTGGGCGGTAAGCACGAAATTGATGTGATTTGCCTGTTGCCTGATATAGGCCCCGGGAGCATTCATGGTCCGGAATTCAAAGCCCAGGTTGAAGGAGCGGTAAATGTTCCGGCTGAATTTGGCATGGAAGAAGATCTCCCGTTTCGCCCCCTGCTCGTATTCCAGCTCGGTGAACGTCTTGGAGATCCGGTAATATTTCACGCTGTCGTTCCGCAGGAGATAAGGGTCGAATGCATGGTTCCCGTAATCAAAACCGCTGGGCTGGAGCAAGGGATAAGGAGCAAGATCGCGGCTGGCCTGTCCGATGTTCCCGAGGGAGGCATAGAAGCGGTCATGCTGGAAAAGAGGGTTGTAGTTCTGGAAGCCGGTGATGGCCGTATCGTTGGGATGCAGGTTGAACTGTCCGAATTTTTCCACATCGTTATAGAAATAGGAAACGATGGTGGAGTCTTTATGTGCCTTGAGGGAATCAGGGGTGGAGGCGGCCAGCAGCCCGGGAAGGCATATAGGAAGAAATAAGAGCAGCACACGGGCCACGATTCCTGATCTCGCCATGGGTCTCCCGGAAAATTTAGGTAAAGGTAAAGAAAACCCTTCAACCGGGATCAGAAAAAAGGAGAGGGGTCGTATAGCCGGCGCGGAAGGGGGGTAAAGCGAAGGGGGACAGGCCGGATAAAAAAAAATCCCGGTCCGTGGGGACCGGGATGATGAAAGATCGGCAACGACATACTTTTCCGCAAGAACTGCAGTATCATCTGCGCGGGTGGGCTTAACTACTCTGTTCGGAATGGGAAGAGGTGATCACCACTGCTATAGTCACCGTAAGATCTTAAATACCTTACGACATATTAAGAAAGAAAATACAACGGTGTTAATTCAGCAGTTTAGCACTGGTAGAAGAAAGCTTACGGGTAATTAGTAATACTCGGCTTTGGCATTACTGCCTTTACACCTGTATCCTATCAACGTCATCGTCTATGACGACCCTTAAAGGAAGTCTCATCTTGGTCTGAGTTTCGCGCTTAGATGCTTTCAGCGCTTATCTCATCCAGACATAGCTACTCTGCGATGCAGTTGGCACCACAACAGATACACTAGCGGTCTGTCCAACTCGGTCCTCTCGTACTAGAGTCAGGTGACCTCAAACTTCCAGCGCCCACAACAGATAGGGACCGAACTGTCTCGCGACGTTCTGAACCCAGCTCACGTGCCACTTTAATCGGCGAACAGCCGAACCCTTGGGACCTTCTTCAGCCCCAGGATGTGACGAGCCGACATCGAGGTGCCAAACCACTCCGTCGATATGAGCTCTTGGGAGTGATCAGCCTGTTATCCCCGGAGTACCTTTTATCCTTTGAGCGATGGCCCTTCCATACGGAACCACCGGATCACTATATCCTAGTTTCCTACCTGTTCGACTTGTATGTCTCGCAGTCAAGCACCCTTGTGCTATTGCACTCTACACATGGTTACCAAGCATGCTGAGGGTACCTTTGAAAGCCTCCGTTACGCTTTTGGAGGCGACCACCCCAGTCAAACTACCCACCATGCACTGTACCCCGTTTTGCGGGGTTAGGCTCCAGATAAACAAAGGCTGGTATTTCAAGGTTGACTCCACGACTCCTAGCGAAGCCGCTTCACAGTCTCCCAGCTATCCTACACATTGTTTATCCAAAGTCAATGCAAAGTTATAGTGAAGGTTCACGGGGTCTTTCCGTCCCGTTGCGGGTATCCGGCATCTTCACCGGAACTACAATTTCACCGAGCTCATGATTGAGACAGTGCCCAGATCGTTACACCATTCGTGCAGGTCGGAACTTACCCGACAAGGAATTTCGCTACCTTAGGACCGTTATAGTTACGGCCGCCGTTTACTGGGGCTTCAATTCAAAGCTTCTTCCGATTGCTCGGAATAACCTCTCCTCTTAACCTTCCAGCACCGGGCAGGTGTCAGGCCATATACGTCATCTTAAAATTTTGCATAGCCATGTGTTTTTGATAAACAGTCGCCTGGGCCATTTCTCTGCGCCCCGATTGCTCGGGGGTCCTTTCTTCCGAAGTTACAGGACTAATTTGCCTAGTTCCTTAATCATGGATCACTCGAGCACCTTTGGATACTCTCCTCGACCACCTGTGTCGGTTTCCGGTACGGGTGGCAACTACCTGAAGCTTAGAGGTTTTTCTTGGAAGTTCGCTTACGGTCATTATCCGTTTGTCCGAAGACTCACGGTACTATGAGGTTTCAGCACGTTTGGTGGATTTGCCTGCCAAACGTATACCTACACCCTTCAACGTACTATTCCGTCAGTACGCAGACCTGTCACCACTTCGTCACCCCATCGCAGTAATTGCCAGTATAGGAATATTAACCTATCTTCCATCGGTATCTCCTTTCGGATTAACCTTAGGGCCCGACTAACCCTGATCCGATTAACGTTGATCAGGAAACCTTGGTCTTTCGGTGTCCCGGTTTTTCACCGGGATTATCGTTACTTATGCCTACATTTGCTTTTCCAGTCGCTCCAGCAAACCTTACAGTTCACCTTCGCTGCAACTGGAATGCTCCTCTACAATCCGCCGAGGCGGATCCACAGCTTCGGTAATATGCTTAATGCCCGATTATCATCCACGCCCGATCGCTCGACTAGTGAGCTGTTACGCACTCTTTAAATGAATGGCTGCTTCCAAGCCAACATCCTAGCTGTCAAAGCAATCAGACTTCGTTAGATCAACTTAGCATATATTTGGGGACCTTAGCTGATGGTCTGGGTTATTTCCCTCTTGGCACAGGACCTTAGCACCCCATGCCTCACTCCCGGATATATGTCATAGTATTCGGAGTTTGTCAGGATTTGGTAGGCGGTGAAGCCCCCTAGTCCAATCAGTAGCTCTACCTCTATGACACTTACTCCGAGGCTGCCCCTAAAGGCATTTCGAGGAGTACGAGCTATCTCTCAGTTTGATTAGCCTTTCACCCCTACCCACAGTTCATCCAAACGCTTTTCAACGCATACTAGTTCGGTCCTCCATCAGCTGTTACGCTGACTTCAACCTGACCATGGGTAGATCACAAAGTTTCGCGTCTACCCCCTCTGACTGAATTGCCCTATTCAGACTTGCTTTCGCTTCGGCTCCACCCGTAAACGGGTTTAACCTTGCCAGAGAGGAGTAACTCGTAGGCTCATTATGCAAAAGGCACGCCGTCATCACGCCGAGGCGTGACTCCGACCGATTGTAAGCGCACGGTTTCAGGTACTATTTCACTCTTCTGTTCGAAGTGCTTTTCACCTTTCCTTCACAGTACTGGTTCACTATCGGTCTCTCAGGAGTATTTAGCCTTGCCAGATGGTGCTGGCGGATTCCCGCAGGATTTCTCCGGTCCCGCGGTACTCAGGATACTGCTAGGTAGTAAATCTGTTTCATTTACGGGACTATCACCCTCTATGGTCTAACTTTCCAGAAATGTTCTATTACAGATTTACAGTCCACGTTGCAGTCCTACAACCTCCCGGTTGCCGTAACAGCCGGGATTTGGGCTTTTCCCCTTTCGCTCGCCACTACTCAGGGAATCACTATTGTTTTCTTTTCCTCCGGTTACTAAGATGTTTCAGTTCACCGGGTTGACTTTCCACCGAAGCGGAATTGCCTGTCTTCAACAGGCAGGGTTGCCCCATTCGGACATCTCCGGATCAAAGGTTATTTGCACCTCCCCGAAGCTTATCGCAGCTTATCACGTCCTTCATCGTCTCTGAGAGCCAAGGCATCCTCCGTACGCTCTTACTTACTTTCTTTCTACTCGTTGTGTTCATCAATTGGTAATGACAATAAAGTCACTACCTAAGGATATAGTGTTAATCTGTCGATTAACGCTGTTGTATTTTCTTTCAATATGTCAAAGAACGTTGAGGTTTTTCAGGTGTTTTGCGCGGGAGGTAAGAAAAAGATCACACCCACACCCGCACGTAAACACATGCCCTCTTCGTGGAGAATAAGGGAGTCGAACCCTTGACCCCTAGCTTGCAAAGCTAGTGCTCTGGCCAACTGAGCTAATTCCCCAATTCGATTGATGTAGTCCCGCGCAGATTTGAACTGCGGACCCCTACATTATCAGTGTAGTGCTCTAACCAACTGAGCTACGGGACTATTCATTTACGAATTACGAATTACGAATTACGAATATTGAAGATCGGAATTCCTTTTCGTCAATCCTTTGCTCTCCGGAAGACAACTACTCCTGAGCTCGATTGGGTTCAGTTCCAGGTTAATATGAAGTATAGAAGGTAGCAAATAACTATCCCCCGGTAAGTTGGGGGGACGATAGCAAATCGTCTCTAGAAAGGAGGTATTCCAGCCACACCTTCCGGTACGGCTACCTTGTTACGACTTAGCCCCAGTCATTGGTTTTACCCTAGGCGACTCCTTGCGGTTATCGACTTCAGGTACCCCCAACTCCCATGGCTTGACGGGCGGTGTGTACAAGGCCCGGGAACGTATTCACCGTATCATTGCTGATATACGATTACTAGCGAATCCAACTTCACGAAGTCGAGTTGCAGACTTCGATCCGAACTGAGACCGGTTTT
>DATJQF010000024.1:0-4675 GCA_035505995.1 Bacteroidales bacterium | reverse complement strand
GTGGTGCCGGGGTCCCGTGGTGCCGGGGTGACTTGTTGGCCGGTTGATTTTTTCTCCCCGGCCAGTTTTTCCGTCTCCTTCTTAAGCTCCTCGCGGGCCTTTTTGGTCCGTTCCTTATCCGCCTGGCTTTCGCGGATCTCTTTGACGGTCTTTTCTATCAGGCGATTGGAGCCTTCCAGGATCGATCTGGCTTCCTCCTTCGCCTGTTGCAGGATCTCATGCCTGGATTTTTCAAGGTCGCTTTTGAGTCTCTCGTATTTAGCGATCAGCTCCTGCAGGAACTCATCCGCCACCCTGAACTCCGTACTCATTTTCGTGACTTCGCTCTTCTCCGTTTCCAGGTCCTGGATCTGCTTCTCATAGTCGAGAGGCCCCTTCCCGGTCTTCAACGCCGCTTTTGCGAGCACTTCGTCGGGAAGTCCCGCCTCCCGTGCGATCTCGAAGGCAAAGGAACTTCCGGGCTTACCGGTTTTCAACTGGTACAGGGGCTTCATCTTTTTGGAATCGAAGAGCATGGCTCCGTTGAGGATCCCGGGAACCCTTCCGGACATCAGCTTCAGGTTGGGGTAGTGGGTGGTGACGATCCCGAACGGCATTTTCTCATTCAGGGCTTCCAGGCTGGCTTCGGCGATGGCTCCTCCCAGCACCGGGTCGGTGCCGGAGCCCAGCTCATCCATCAGGAAGAGGGAATGCTCATCGGCCTGCTCGAGGAATTTCCGGATGCTGAGCAGCTTGGAAGTGTAGGTCGAGAGATCGTTCTCCAGCGATTGCTCATCGCCGATATCCAGGAAGATCTTCCGGAAAATGCCGAACTCGGAGTCTTCGGCCACCGGGGACAGCAACCCGCACTGGAGCATGTACTGCAGCAGTCCGGCGGTTTTCAGGCACACCGATTTTCCCCCGGCATTCGGGCCCGAAAGGATCAGGATCCGTCCCTCTCTTTCCAGGCGGAGATCAAGAGGCACTACCTTTTTCCCCTGGGATTCGTGGGACAGGAAGAGCAGCGGATGGAGTGCGCGGTTCCAGCGGATCAGCGGCTCAGGGTGGACCTTTTGCGGCAGGATCCCGCGGACCTTCAGCGCGAAGACCGCTTTTGCCCGGATGAAATCGATGCGGCCCAGGAAGAAATAAGCCCGGGTAAGCGATTCAATATGCGGGCGAATGAAATCGGCCATTTCCGTCAGTATCCGGATCACTTCCCGGCGGTCGGCATATTCCAGCTCCCGGATCTCGTTGTTGATCTCGAAGACCTCGGCGGGCTCGATATAGAGGGTTTGCCCGGTGGCCGATTCATCCTGGATATAGCCGGCGATCTTCCGCTTATGAGCGCTGAGCATGGGGATGACCGGCCTTCCGTTCCTCACGGATACCGAGGCATCGGGAGGTGCCCATCCCGACTGCTGGGCCAACCGCAGCGACTGGACGATCCTGCGTTCCACCACCAGCAGCTTGGATTCCTTTTCTTTCCGGATCTTGCGCAACGCCGGGGAAGCGTCATCCCTGATGCGGGCTTTGTCATCGATGATCCTGCCGATCCTTTTCGGGATCTCCTTCTCCACCATGATCTCTTTGGCCAGGGCCCGCAGGTGGGGAAACCTCCGGTTGCGGTCATCCCCCAGGAAGGAAAGGATCCCGAGAATGGCGTCCGCTGACAGGGACAGCTCCGCGAGGGTCTCCGCTTCCAGGAAGGTCCCTTCCAGGCGGATGCGCATCAGCTCGGGCACCAGGTCGTAATAATCCTGGGATGGAAATTCCAGGCGCTCGGAAAGGATCAACCGGAATTCTTCCGCCTGGTTCAGCAGCACGATGATCTCTTCCGGATCGGAGAGAAACTGCATATGGTCCACCTGCTGGATCCCCATCGGGCTCAGGCAGCTTTCCCGGATCAGGCTCCGGATCTGGTCGAAGCCGATCTTTTGTTCGAAGGAAGGGGGATAGATCAAGGCGGTTTTTTGGTAAAGGTAGGGAAAATAGAGGATAGGGGTGGAGGACAGAGGGGGGATGACAGACTTCTGAACAGACAGTAGATTTTCACACCAATACCGTACATCCCTCAATCTTCCCCAAACCCCCATACAAAAAATGCCGCAATAACAGTTTCCCTCATAAAAAGAAATAGTACCTTTGCAACCTGTTAACAAATTAACAGTCGAACTGCCAGATAAAACTTTGAAATATACCCCATTATGAAAAAGAATAAGAATTTTTTGACCTGTGACGGCAACCAGGCGGCTTCTCACATGGCCTACATGTTCAGTGAAGTGGCTGCCATCTATCCCATCACTCCTTCTTCCAACATGGCGGAGAATGTGGATGAATGGGCGGCTCACGGAAGAAAGAATATTTTCGGCGACGAGGTGAAAGTAGTGGAAATGCAATCGGAAGCGGGAGCAGCCGGAGCCGTTCACGGTTCTCTGCAGGCCGGGGGCCTTACCACGACCTTTACCGCCTCCCAGGGATTGTTGCTGATGATCCCCAACATGTTCAAGATCGCAGGGGAGCTGCTTCCCGGCGTATTTCATGTGAGCGCCCGGACCGTCGCGGCTCACGCGCTGTCGATCTTCGGCGACCATTCCGATGTTTATTCCACCCGCCAGACCGGCTTTGCCCTGCTGGCCAGCGGGAGCATCCAGGAGATCATGGACCTGGCCGGCATCGCTCACCTGAGCGCCATCAAATCGAGGGTGCCGTTCCTCCACTTCTTCGACGGGTTCCGCTCGTCCCATGAGATCCAGAAGATCGAGGCCTTTGAGAATGAAGACATGGCCGGGCTGATCGATTACCCGGCTCTCCAGGAATTCCGCGACCGCGCCCTGAACCCGGAGCACCCGGTCACCCGCGGGACCGCCCAGAACCCGGATATCTTCTTCCAGGCGAAAGAATCGGTCAACCGTTTTTATGAAGCGGTCCCGGACATCGTGGAAGGGTATATGCAAAAGATCACCGAGCTGACCGGCCGCGAATACCATCCCTTCACCTATTACGGAGCTCCCGATGCGGAGCATATCGTGATCGCCATGGGCTCGGTAACGGATACGATCAAAGATGTGGTCGATCACCTGAGAAGCGAGGGGGAAAAAGTGGGGCTGGTGACCGTTCACCTGTACCGGCCGTTCTCATCGAAATATTTCTTTGCTGTTTGTCCGCCCACTGTCAAAAGGATAGCCGTACTGGATCGCACCAAGGAACCGGGAGCCAACGGAGACCCGCTTTACCTGGATATCCGCGATCTGTTCTACGACCGGCAAGAGCGCCCGCTGATCCTGGCCGGACGCTACGGCCTGAGCTCCAAGGATACCACGCCGGTGCAGATCATTTCAGTCTTCCAGAATCTGAAGGCCGCCGAACCCAAGAACCATTTCACCATCGGGATCGTGGACGACGTCACGTTCCATTCCCTGCCGGTGCTGCCCGAGGTAAGCATTGAGCCGAAAGGGACCTTCTCGGGGAAGTTTTACGGGATCGGCTCCGACGGAACGGTCGGCGCGAACAAGAATTCCATCAAGATCATCGGCGACAGTACCGAAAAGTACGCCCAGGCATACTTTGCCTATGACTCCAAGAAGTCGGGCGGCATCACGGTTTCTCACCTGCGATTCGGCGACCGGCCGATCCGTTCGCCTTACCTCGTGATCACCCCGGATTTTGTGGCATGCCATGTACCGGCCTACCTGGAGAAATACGACATGCTGAGGGGTCTGAAGGACGGAGGCACCTTCCTGCTGAACAGCATCTGGGATGCGGAAGAGACCAAAAGGAGACTGCCGGACCGGATGAAGAAATACCTGGCCCTGCATAAGATCAATTTCTATATCATCGACGCCACGAAGATCGCGGTGGAGATCGGCCTTGGCAACCGCACCAACAGCATCATGCAGTCGGCCTTCTTCCGTCTGGCCAATGTCATTCCCTATGATATGGCCGTCGAACTGATGAAGAAGGCGATCCATAAGACTTACGGAAGGAAGGGAGAAGAGATCGTCAAGATGAACGACCTCGCCGTGGACCGCGGCGGGGATGTGGAGAAGGTAGAGGTCCCGGCGGAATGGGCTGAAATAGAAGTGAAGCCGGAACCCGTCGATCCCAACCGGCCGGAATTCATCCGCAATGTTTTTGACAAGGTCAACCGCTTCGAAGGGGACGATGTCCCGGTGAGCGCCTTCCTGGGCAGGGAAGACGGAACCTTCCCGGCGGGAACCACCCAGCTGGAAAAGAGGGGCATCGCGGTACAGGTACCTCAATGGATCCCGGAGAACTGCATCCAGTGCAACCAGTGCGCCTATGTATGTCCCCATGCTGCCGTCCGGCCTTTCCTGCTGAATGAAGCGGAAATGAAGAACGCGCCCCAGGGCATGGCCACCCTGAAAGCCCAGGGAAAGGAGCTCGCGGGGCTGCAGTTCCGGATCAAGGTGACCGTACTCGATTGCACCGGCTGCGGCAATTGCATCGATATTTGCCCGGCTAAAACCAAGGCGCTTGAGTTCAAGGACCTGGGAACCCAGATGGGAGAAACGGTCAACTGGGATTACCTGATCAGTAAAGTCACCTATAAACCCGAAGTGGCGCCGCGGTTAAAAACTTTCAAGAACAGCCAGTTTGCACAGCCCCTGTTTGAATTTTCAGGCGCCTGCGCCGGATGCGGGGAAACGCCTTATGTCAAGCTGCTGACGCAATT
>DATJQF010000023.1:0-2147 GCA_035505995.1 Bacteroidales bacterium | reverse complement strand
TAGGAAACAATCAATCCAAAAACAAAAATAATCATATAACACTTCCAACATTGACGAATCAATTAAATACAAGTATTTCGGCATCCTGGCGAAGATCGGCATCGACTATGAAGTGAACCGCTGGAAATTCGGCCTGGCCATCACCACCCCGTCGATCCATATATATGGAAAAGGGGATGTAAACCGGGAGATCTCTGCCTACCAGGGGTCGCAGAGCGCTTCCGACACTGCCGCGGGATTTATCATGTACGATTACAAATTCGGAACCCGCGCGGCGTATCACCTTCCCTTTTCCGTGGCGGCCGGCGTCGACTGGCAGGGAAAGACGACGCGCGTTTCGATGTCGTGCGAATACTTTTCAAGCATAGCAGGGTATTTCCTGCTCAAGCCGGAATCGAATCCTTTCATCTATCCTCCGGGCATCAAGGACACCGCTATCATCAGGGAATTTGCCGCGACCTTCCTGCAGGTGAAAAACAGCTCCAAACCGGTCTTTAACATAGGGGTGGGCCTCGAACAGAACCTCTTCAAGAATCTCCTGTTCCTCTTCGGCGCCAATACCGACTTCAGCAGCTTTAAGGAGATGGATGAAGGGGACTTTCTCATGCATGGCGGAGGTTCCTGGGATCTTTATCATTTATCCACCGGGCTGTCGTACCGGACCCTGAAAGAAATGATCACCCTGGGATTTTCCTATACCTTCAGTCCCGAGCGGAATGTGGAGCCCTACACGAATATAACCGTCCAGAACATCCCGGAAAACGCGAAGGCATTTGCCCAGTCATTCGGGCTGGTGCTGGGATTTACCTATTTCATCTCGAAGCTGGGGAACTGACCGGCCGGAATTTTTTTCAACCGGAACCTTTCACCTTTTTATTTTTTCCCGATTAAGCAGGTGGAACCAACCCTGCTGATCATGCTTGTAAAAACATACGGAAGCGCCATCTACGGCATCCATGCCGTCACCATCACCATCGAGGTCTCGATCGAGCTGGGAGTCAACTTCCTGATGGTCGGACTGCCGGATAATGCGGTCAAGGAGAGCCAGCAGCGCATCGATGCGGCGCTGCGCAGCATCGGATTCAGGATCCCGGGGAAAAAGGTCGTCATCAACATGGCCCCGGCCGATCTGAGGAAGGAAGGGTCTTCGTACGACCTGGCCATTGCCATGGCAATCCTGGCCGCCGACGAGAGCCTGAATGCTTCGAAGCTCGATTCGTATATGATCATGGGAGAGCTTTCGCTCGACGGCGGCATCCAGCCGGTCCGCGGGGCCCTGCCCATCGCCATCGAGGCGAAGGAAAAGGGATTCAAAGGGATCCTCCTGCCGATGCAGAATGCACGGGAAGCGGCCATTGTGGATTCGCTCGAGGTGTATGGCGTGGAAAACATCCGGCAGGTGGTGGATTTCCTGGACGACAAAGGGAAGCTCGAGCCGGTGAAAGTGGATATGACCGGCGACTTCTTCTCGAGGATGAATGAATATGAGTATGACTTTGCAGAGGTCAGGGGGCAGGAGAATATTAAAAGGGCATTGGAGATCGCGGCAGCAGGGGGGCATAATGTCGTTTTAATAGGGCCGCCCGGTGCGGGGAAGACGATGCTGGCGAAGCGGCTGCCCTCGATCCTGCCTCCCCTGAACCTGCAGGAAGCGCTGGAGACCACCAAGATCCATTCGGTGGCCGGTAAGATCGCCAATCACCATGCGCTGGTATCCGTACGGCCTTTCCGCTCGCCGCATCATACGATCAGCGATGTGGCGCTGGTGGGAGGAGGAGGCATTCCGCAACCGGGGGAAATATCGCTCGCCCATAACGGCGTGCTGTTCCTCGACGAGCTCCCGGAATTCAAGAGGACGGTACTGGAAGTGTTACGGCAGCCATTGGAGGATCGCGTGGTCACTATTTCCCGGGCACGGTTCTCGGTGGAATACCCGGCCAGCTTCATGCTGGTGGCGGCGATGAACCCCTGTCCGTGCGGCTATTACAACCACCCCCAGATCGAGTGTTCCTGCGGTCCTCCCAACGTGCAGCGCTACCTGAACAAGATCTCCGGGCCCTTGTTCGACCGGATCGATATCCATATCGAGGTGATCCCGGTCCCTTTCAAGGACCTCAGCGATTCCCGGAACTCGGAAAAGAGCGAAG
>DATJQF010000022.1:0-12749 GCA_035505995.1 Bacteroidales bacterium | reverse complement strand
CTGAAGGGCTTTTCGCTATTCACCAGGTAGAACAATCCATTCCGGTCCTGCAGCTTGCTGAAATTCATTTTTTCGGAGGAGCAGGCTGCCAGCAGCAGCACCAGGATGCCTCCAAGGAATAAAACTCGTTTCATGGTTTGGAAGTTTAAGTCGGCTCAAATCTACAATATAAGAGGATACTATGCAAATTCATCCGGAGATGCCAGGGCAGGCTCAGTCGTTGGCCCGGTCTTCCAGCAGCGGCACGAACCGGAAGGTCCCGTGCTCACGCTTCTCCCAGGAATCCTCTCCCGTCCGCATAACGGACGTCATGACCTGCACGTCGAATTCCCCGACCGGGATCACCAGGATGCCGCCGGTCTTCAGTTGCAGGGTCAGCGGTTCCGGGATATACGGTGCACCGGCAGTCACCAGGATCTTGTCAAAGGGAGCATAGGCAGGAAGGCCTTTGTACCCGTCGCCGTAGAAAAGCTTGATCGTATAACCAAGCGTCGGCAGGAATTTGACGGCTTTGTCGTACAGCGCCCGCTGACGCTCGATGCTGAAGACCCTGGCCCCCATTTCAGCGAGGATGCAGGCCTGGTATCCCGAGCCGGTCCCGATCTCCAGTACTTTATCTCCTTTTTTCACCTGGAGCAGCTCGGTCTGATAAGCGACCGTATAGGGTTGTGAGATGGTCTGCCCTGCACTGATGGGGAAAGGCTTGTCCTCATAGGCGAATTTAAGGAACGAAGATTCGAAGAAAAAGTGGCGGGGCACTTTTTCCAGGGCGGCAAGCACCTCGCTGTCGCGGATGCCCTTGTCCCGGATCGAAGCCACCAGCTGCTTTCTTAATCCGATATGCTTGTAGGAATCAATCATATACGACGCCGGCTGGCATCCGGCCCGCGGTTAAATTTTTGCTAAAATACTAAATTCACAGGGCAAAAAAAGTTACTTTTGCAAAAAATTATATACATCTCGCGTATATCTGAAGATTGTGTTCTTAAATCCCTTCTCATGCTGAAAATCGGGGTGCTGGGCGCCGGCCACCTGGGCAAGATCCATATCAAATGCCTCCAGGAGATCAAGGAGTATGAACTGACGGGGTTCTATGATCCGGATGAAGAAACAGCGAAAAAGGTCGAAAAGGAGTTCGGCGTCAAGCGGTATCCGGACTTGGATCCGCTGATCGATGCCGTGGATGTGGTGGATATCGTTACGCCGACCATCTCCCATTTCGACTGTGCCACCCGGGCCTTCCGGAAGTACCGCCATGTTTTTATCGAGAAGCCGGTGGTCACCACCCTGGAAGAGGCCCGCGAGCTGATCAAGATCGCCGGGGAAGCCAACGTCAAGGTTCAGGTGGGCCATGTGGAGCGGTTCAACCCGGCCTTCCTGGCGGCGGAACCGTATATCGACCGGCCCATGTTCATCGAGGGGCACCGGCTGGCCCAGTTCAACCCGAGAGGGACCGACGTGCCCGTGATCCTCGACCTGATGATCCATGATATCGATATCGTGCTAAGCATCGTCAAAAGCCCGATCCGGAAGATCAGCGCAAGCGGGGTGGCCGTGGTGAGCGACTCGCCCGATATCGCCAATGCCCGGATCGAATTCAACAACGGGTGCGTGGCTAACCTGACGGCCAGCCGGATCTCCCTCAAGACCATGCGCAAGGTCAGGATCTTCCAGCGCGATGCCTATATCTCCGTGGATTTTAACAAAAAGGAAGTGGAGGTGGTCCGGATGCAGGAGGCAGGGAAGGAAAAGAACCTGCCGGCCGGTTTTTTGATCGATCTCGGGAAAGGCAAGGGTACGAAGGTGATCCGGTTCGATAAGCCGGAGATCAAGCCGTTGAATGCCATCCGCACGGAGCTGGAAAGCTTCTATTCGGCCATCATCAACAACACGGCTCCGCCGGTCACCATCAACGACGGATATACCGCCCTGGAGGTCGCCCACCAGATCATCGAACGGATCAGCCAGTCGGCCCCAAACCTTTGATCCGGCACGCATCGGGGCTGTTAATATCTTTTCCCGGAAGGGAACAATAATGAAATGCATCGGCCGTTAATTTTCGGAGGTTCGACCTTATCCGGGCGTATGATCGGTAAAAAGCTACTCTCTTTCCTGGTTACTCTTGTTTCCGCTCTTCTACTGTTAGTCCAGGCTTCCTGTGAGAAATTCTCAGGCGATCAGACCATTCCCGCCTATCTCCGCATCGATTCCATCTTCCTGACCACCGATTACATTTACCAGGGAACGGCCTCGCAGGCCATCACCGACTCCTGGGTTTATGTGGATGACGAGCTGATCGGGGTGTTTGAAAATCCCTGCGACGTCCCGGTCCTGAAACAGGGCACCCACAAAGTGGTGGTTTATGCCGGCATCAAGAAGAACGGGATCGCCACCACCCGGACCGCTTATCTCTTTTATGAACCGATCACCCGGAACGTGAACTTTGTCCCCGACAGCACCGTGTCCCTTCATACGCTGTCGACCACCTACGAGGCGACCACCGACTTTCTCTGGAAGGAGGATTTCGAAGATATCGCCGTATCCCTCGACACTACTCCCAAAAGCCTGGTCCCTCTCCAGGAGACGCCGATCGGCTCCCCCCTCACCTTTGAAGGGCAGCACTCCGGCCTGGCCACCATGACCGACTCCCTGGACTTCTTCGAATGTGCCACCCATTCCTTTTTCGCCGTGCCGAATTCACCGGTCTACCTCGAGATGAATTTCAGGACCAACAACAGCCTTACGGTGGGCGTTTATGTGGTCCAGTCGACCTTCCTGTACCAGGTGCCGATCATCACGCTTTTCCCCACCAACGGGAAATGGAAGAAGATTTATATCGACCTGAGCAATACCCTGGGTTCCTATCTCGGGGCCACCGGATTCAAGGTCTACCTGGGAACCTACAAGGATGCGGGAGTGGCGTCCCCGGAGATCCTGCTGGACAATTTCAAGCTGGTCACCCAATCATCATCCAAGAAAAATTTGTAAATTTCCTCCATGAATAAGAAGCTCCAGGTTTTCAAATACGTGTTATCCGACTTCCTTGCCGCCGCTGTCGCCTGGACGCTTTTCTTCGTTTACCGGAAATATGCCGTCGACCAGGAGATCTTCCGTCATGCCGGGGTCATCTTCCAGGATCCGAAGCTTTACCTGGGGGTGATCGTCGTTCCCCTGTTCTGGCTGGTGCTTTACGTCCTGATCGGAACGTACCGGAAGATCTACCGGAAATCGAGGCTGAGGGAGTTCGGGCAGACGGTCCTGATCACCTTTATCGGGGTGACGATCCTCTTTTTCACGCTGATCCTGGATGACATCATCATCAATAACAAAACGTATATCCAGTTCTTTTTCACGCTGTTCGCCCTGCACCTTTTCTTCACGGCCCTGGCGCGGCTCCTGCTCACTTCCCGGACGGCATACCGCATCCAGCATAAGCTGATCGGCTTCAAAACCGTGATCCTCGGCAGCAACGGCAACGCGGTATCCATCTTCAAGGAGATCGAGAACCAGGAAAAATCCTCGGGGAACGAATTCGTCGGCTTTGTGAACGTAGAGGGATACGACGATTACAAGCTGGCGCAGTACCTGCCGCACCTGGGATCCCTGAACGATCTGAACCACGTGGTGAAGGATCACCAGATCGAGGAAGTGATCATTGCCATCGAGCATTCCGAGAATCATACGATCGAAAATATCATCACCCAGCTGGAGGATACGGAGGTGGTCATCAAGATCATCCCGGTGATGCAGGATATCCTGGTAGGATCCGTGCGGACCACCAGCATCTTTCATGCCCCGCTGATCCAGATCTATCCCGACCTGATGCCCGACTGGCAGATGTCGCTGAAGCGGATGCTGGACATCGTGGTCTCGATCATCTGCCTCATCATCCTTTCGCCGGTGATGCTGCTCACGGCGATCATCATCAAACTGACCTCACCGGGACCGGCTATTTTCTCCCAGGAAAGGGTGGGGTTGCGGAGCAAGCCGTTTGTGATGCATAAGTTCCGGACGATGTTCCGGGATGCGGAAACGAACGGACCGATGCTCTCCTCCGAGAATGACCCGAGGATCACCCGGTTCGGGAAGTTCCTCAGAAAGGTCAGGATCGACGAGATCCCGCAGTTCTATACCGTGCTGAAAGGCGATATGAGCCTGGTGGGACCGCGGCCGGAACGGAGATATTACATCGACCAGATCGTGCAACGGGCGCCGCATTATCGCCTCCTGCACAAGGTGAAACCGGGCATTACCTCCTGGGGCCAGGTTAAGTACGGGTATGCGGAAAATGTGGACCAGATGATCGAGCGACTGAAATTCGACCTGCTCTACATTGAGAATATGTCACTGGCCATGGACTTCAAGATCCTGATCTACACCATCCTGATCATCATCCAGGGCCGGGGTAAATAATTTCCCGGAAAGCTTTCCCATCACTTCTCCCGCTCTGCCCTTCAGAAAAACATCCGTGATCGTATTCGTGTAATGGGATTCCTGCGGATTCACCTCGATGATCCGGGCCCCGTTGCGCTTGGCCAGGAAAGGGATCTGGTTGGCCGGCATCACCTCCCCGGTAGTCCCGATGATCAGGAAAACTTCCGAGATCTCCGCCGCTTCATAGGCAGCCGTCAGCGGCAGGGGAGGGATCGCCTCGCCGAAAAAGACGAAATCGGGTTTCAGCAGGCCTCCGCACTGGCGGCAGGTGGGGGGAAGGGTATCCATGCTGACCTCGCCGGCGGAATAGGTGGCATGGCACCCGAGACAAACGAGCTGCTGTGAGTTCCCGTGAAATTCGAACACCTGCCGGCTACCGGCCTCCCGGTGCAGATTGTCGATATTCTGCGTGATCACCCGGGACAGCATCCCCTTTTTCTCCATCTCCGCCAGGACCCTGTGGGCGGTATTGGGCTTTGCTTTGCCGAAAAAATCATAAAAGATCTCCCGGATGATCTTCCAGGCCTCCACCGGGTGCTCCATGAAATAGCCTATTTCCAGGGTATGCGGATCATATTTCTCCCACAACCCGCCTTCGCCGCGAAAGGGCGGGATCCCGCTTTCCACCGAGATGCCGGCACCGGTGAACGCGGTCGTGTAATCCGATTCCCTCAGGATCTCCGCCGCCCGGGTAAGCAGATCGTTCCGGTCTTTCATGGTCAGAAGGGATTGAGCAAGCTGCCGTAAAGGTAAAATTATTTTAAAGGCACCCGGTTCACCCGGTCGTCCGGCTCGGATATTTATTATAATTTCGTCGCAACCAGCACGGCACCTCTTATGAAAAGATATGTATTCATTCTGATTCTTCTTGCCCCTAATTTCCTGCCACAATCCTTCTCGTACGGAAGCCCCCGGCTGAAGGTCGGTGTGGTCAACATCCCGCCTTTCATTATGACCGACGGGAAAACCTTTTCCGGGATCTCTATTGACCTCTGGCGGAACTTGTCCGACAGCCTGAACCTGGATTACGAATATGACTATTACCGGAGTTTCCCGGAGCTTACGAAGGCGATTGAAACGGGCCAGGTCGATTTTTCGATCTGCCCCATGTCGGTAACTTCAGAACGGCTCCAGGATTACCGCTTCACGATCCCGTTCTATATTTCCCGGCTCGGGGTGGCGGGAAGGATCTCCTACGGCTCGGATTTCGTGAAACTGGTCCGGATCATTTTCAGCTGGACCACCGTGCGATGGATCCTGTTGCTGCTCCCGCTTACCCTGCTGTTCAGCCTGCTGGTGTGGGCTGCGGAACGTAAAAAGAACAAGGAAAACTTCAGGGCAGGGATCCATGGTATCGGGGACGCACTATGGTGGGCGTTCGTTACCATGTCGACGGTAGGATATGGCGACAAAGCGCCGAAAACAACCCTAGGCAGGATACTCACCGTGATCTGGATGTTCGTCGCCATCGGCATCTTCGTTTCCGTGACCAGCGTGCTGGCCTCCCGGCTAACGGTGAACAGCATGCGAAGCTACGGGGCGACCACCGAGGATCTGAAGAAATCGGCGGTAGGCACCATCGCCACCTCCGGCTACTCGAGGTTCCTGGATCAGTCCCGGATCTCTTTCCATCCCTATGAGCGCCTGGAGAGAGGACTGCAGGATGTATCGACCGGGAAGCTGGATTATTTTGTTTACGATGAGACCATCCTGAAATATGTCCTGCAGGAAACGGGTTTGGATTCCAAAGTAAGCGTGCAGCCGGGCGCCATCACGCTTCAGTATTTCTGTTTCCCGGCCCCGCTCAGCCGGCAAAAGCTGATCGACCGGATCAACCCGGTGCTGATCAATATTATTGAAAGCAACCAGCTATACAGCATTCTGCGGAACTACCAGCTGGAACCCTGATCATTTCAGCCAGCGGTCGAGCCACGACCGGAACGTCCGTTGCCACAGGATCCCGTTCTGGGGCTTCAGCACCCAGTGGTTTTCGTTGGGGAAATAGAGGAACTCGGCGGGAATGCCCCGCAGGATGGCCGCATTGAACGCCTGCATGCCTTGGGTGACCGGGATGCGGTAATCCAGCTCGCTGTGGATCACCAGGATCGGCGTGTCCCAGTTCTGCACGAAGCGGTGCGGCGAATTCGCATAGGAGCGCTGGGCGATCTTATTGTTCTTGTCCCAGAAAGGTCCGCCGAGGTCCCAGTTGGCAAACCACATTTCCTCGGTCTCAAGGTACTGGGCTTCCAGGTTGAACATCCCGTCGTGGGCGATGAAGGCCTTGAAACGCTTGTGATGATTCCCGGCCAGCCAGTACACGGAGAATGCCCCGTAGCTGGCGCCGATGCAGCCCAGCTTATCCTTGTTCACATAAGGCTCTTTGCACATCTCGTCGATGGCGCTCAGGTAATCTTTCATATTCTGCCCTCCGTAATCCCCGCTGATCTCTTCGTTCCAGGCCTGGCCGAAACCCGGTAATCCGCGGCGGTTCGGGGCCACGACGATATAATCTCCGGCGACCATCATCTGGAAGTTCCAGCGATAGGACCAGAACTGGCTGACCGTGCTCTGCGGTCCGCCCTCGCAATAGAGCAGGGTGGGATATTTCTTCGTGGAGTCGAAATGCGGTGGATAAATGATCCAGGTGAGCATCTCTTTGTTGTCGGTGGTCTTGATCCACCGCTTCGATACCTTCCCGAAAGCAAGCTGATCCAGGAGGTCCTTGTTGACAAAGGAAATCTCGGTGTCTTTTCCGGTCGCCGGATCCACCGAATAGATCTCCACCGGCTTCGACATCGAGACGCGCGTCGCAATCAGCAGGTTGCCCGCCTGCTGAACGGTCTGGTAATCGTGGATGCCGTCGGTGATCTTCGTGATCTTCCCGTCAGCCAGGTCGAGGCGGTAGATCTCATCGGTGGCATGCCAGTCGGAGATGAACCAGATCGATTTCCCGTCATTGCTCCAGGAAATAAGATCCGCGTTCTGGTCGAAATTCTTCGTGTAATCCGTTTTCGTCCCTTTTTCAGAATCCCATACGAACAAGCGGTTCTTGTCGGATTCATACCCGTCGTGCTCCATGCTTTGCCAGGCGATCTTCTTGCCGTCCGGTGAATAGGCCGGCGCCACATCATATCCCATCATGCCTTCGGTGAGATTGGAGGTCTTGCCGGAAGCTATGTCATAGAGGTAGATATCGCTGTTGGTGGATAAGGAATATTCCTTTCCTTTTTTCTTGCGGCACGTGTAGGCTACCGTTTTGCTGTCGGGGCTCCAGGTGATCTGCTCCATGCCCCCGAACGGCTTCAGGGGGGATTCGTACGGCTCGTCCTTCAGGATGTCCACCGGGTGGGTCAGCTTCACCCCGTCGTAATCGGCGATGAAAACATGGCTGTAGGTGTCCACCCAGGTGTCCCAGTGGCGGTACATGATATCGTTCATGACCCGTCCGCTGGAAAGGGGAAGATCGGGATAAAGATCTTTCACGGTCTTATCGATCTTGACTTCCGCGGTGTAGAGGACCTTCTTCCCGTCGGGCGAATAGCTGAAACCCGTGATCCCGTCGTCCGCAACTTCCGAGATCTTTACGCGCCCGGACCCGTCCGGGTTCATTTCCCAGAGCTGCATCGAGCCTGATTCCGGCGACATGAACCCGATCTTTTTCCCGTCGGGACGCCACAGGGCGCCATATTCGCTGAAGGGCGTATTCGTGATCTGCTTCAGGTTCTTCCCGTCCACGCCCAGGGTATAGAGTTCCCGGTTCCCCTTATTCTGCTCCTTGCTGTAATAGGTGATGCCGAATAAAAGGGTGGTTTGGTCGGGGGAAACCACCACCTCGCTGATCCTGCCGAAGGACCAGAGCACTTCCGGGGTCATGATGTCGCTTTGAAGCTTTAGCTGGGGCTTTTCAATGATCGGGGCCTGTGCCTGCTCCGCGCTTCTTTCTTTGGGAGTGCAGGAAAACATGACGATGATCCCTGCCATCAGGATGAACGGGATGAACTTTTTCATGGGGGTGGAATTAAGTTTATGCAAAAATAGAAAGATTATCTTCAAAGGATCAACAGGTATCGCATATCACCCATCGCTATTGCTTTATAAGTGAGGTCGACGGGTTCCGCAGTCCTTTCGCTTCCTTCAGGTATGCCTTCACGGTTCCCACCAGGATCTTCGCCTCGATGTAAACAGGCACTTTATTCTCGTCGTCGGTCACCCAGACGAGCACATCTTCGTCGCCGCGGAAAATCGTCCCTTCCACCATCTTGGCCGAGAACTTGATGCAGCGGTATTGATTCCCCTCATGGTCTTCGGCGATCTCCCTGCCGAGATAACGCAGGTAGATATGATAGATGCTGTCGTCGATGATCACCGTCACCGGCACTTTGATTTCCGGTGAAAAATGGCCCAGGTCCAGCGTCCGCGTATAGTAGACCGCCGACAGCATATCGAACGAGCAGGGGCCCGGGCGGAGGGTATCGATGCGCACCGGGTTGCTGTTGCTTTTGGTGTTGGAGAATACTTTCTGGTTCTGGGGATCGAACTGCAGCGTATTCACCAGCTGGTAACCTCCTTCGTAGATCATTCGTTGAAAATGAAGCGAGCTGAAGTTTTCCGGGTCGATCCAGGAATCGTAATAATCCCGCACCTTGAAAAAGAAATCGTAGGTGGAGTAGGTCTGACCGGTGCTTTTCAGGTGAAGGGCTTCCTTCCCGCCGACGCTCTCCTTTTTTGCCGAGAAAGTGACCAGTCCCGCATTCACCCAGATCGGTCCCCAGTTATACTCCACTTCATAGGTTGCGCTTTCCCCGTCGCCGAATGTTTTATTGTTCACATTGCATTGCGACAGCGCCCCCGGAAGGTCCAGGAGATACAGCACCGGCAGAAGGGCCGCGATGAGGATCCGTCGGGTCACGGTTTATAAACGGGGTTGGGGTTCCTTTCTTTTATTCCACAGAAAATAAATGGGGATGCCGGCCAGGACGATCATCAGCCCGGGCCAGGTATATTCCGGCTTATAGATCAGCAGGATGATCATGATCAGCAGGGCCGTAAGGATGTAGATCACGGGAATGACAGGGTATCCGAAGGCGCGGTAAGGTCTTTCGGCATCGGGTCTCTTCCTTCTCAGGACAAAGAGCCCGGAGATCGTCAGCACATAGAAGATCAGCACGGCGAAGATGACATAATCCAGGAGCTGCCCGTAGGTGCCCGAAAGGCAGAGCAGGCAGGCCCAGATGCACTGGTATAGCAGTCCTTTCGAAGGAACCCCTTTTGCATTCAGCTCCCCGACGCCCCTGAAGAAGACTTTATCTTCGGCCATCGCGTAATACACCCGCGCCCCCGAAAGGATCAGCCCGTTGTTGCAGCCGAAAGTGCTGATGACGATGAAGGCGGCCATGATGATGGCCGAAAAATTCCCGAAGACACTCGAGATCGCCGCGGTCGCCAGCCGGTCGTCGAGGGCGAACTGCATCCCCCGGTGCACCACATCGGTGCCTGAAGGATTCCCGCGCAGGGGAAGGACCGTTACATACACCAGGTTGGCCAGCAGGTAAAGGATGGTCACGATGAAAGTGCCCAGGAAAAGGCTCATCGGGATGTTTTTCCGCGGATTGATCACCTCTCCCGCGGTGAAAGTGATGTTGTTCCAGGCATCGGAGGAGAAGAGCGTTCCCACCTGCGACATCCCCAGCGCCGCGATCAGCGCGAATCCCGAGATGGCTACCAGCTTCCCGTCGCGCACCTGGAAGGCGTCCCATAGGATGTCGCGGTTAGCCCCGATCGCATGGTGGTTGGCGGCGATGGCCAGGCCGATGATAATAAAGGCGACGAGCAGCAGCACTTTCCCGGTAGTAAAGGTGTTCTGCACCCTTTTTCCTGCCCGGATGCCCCGGGTATTGACCCACGTGAGGAAAATGATCGAGGAGATGGCAACGATCTGCACGGGACCGAATTTGACGAATTTATAACCGAACCACACAACGGATCCCGATACCCACGGGAAGATCACTCCCATGAATTTTGCAAAGGCCATGGCGACCGCGGCAATGGTCCCCGTCTGGATCACCATGAACATCGTCCAGCCGAAAAGAAATCCGGTCAGCGGGTTATACGCCTCCTTCAGATAAACGTATTGCCCTCCTGCTTTTGGGAACATCCCGGCCAGCTCCCCGTAGCTGAGCGCGGCAAAGGTCGTCAGCACCCCGGTAATGATCCAGGCTACCATCAGCCACCCGGGCGATCCCAGCTGCCGGGCTACATCGGCGCTCACGATGAAGATCCCGGACCCGATCATGGAACCGGCCACGATGGCCGTCGAGTCGAACAGGTTCAGGCTCTTGCGGAAGGAGGAGTCATTCGTCATGCGTTATTCGTCACTGGTTTCGGGTCGCTGGTCCTACGATCTCGAATCCTACATCGCATTTCGCATCCCAAAGTACGCTGCAATTTACTTCTTTTTCAATTTGTCGGATAATTAAATCCATCGGAAAGGCGACGTTAAATATCTATTCCGATTGTTTTTATTATTTTTGGTAGAGTGTTGTTCAGCCCATGCAATTCAAATCAATTGCCAGTATTAAATTATTACTGCCTCTTGCAGGATTCCTCTTGCTCACAATGTGCAAAAAAGAATCTGAAGACAAAATCTATTATATCCCTACCGATTTCAGACCTTGGGTAATATACAAACCGGGAACTTATTGGATTTATAAGAATGAGATAACAGGACTACAGGATTGCACGTATGTGAATTATTATAATGACAAAGTTTTGCCGGGATCCCCAAAAGACTCACGTTGGCTTTATAGCGCGGAAATAGCTGAATGTGCTTTCTCAAGTAGTTTTCTAGGATCTTTCACTACGGATGGTTCGTCATACAGAGGAGCCTATTACAAGATATTCCTGAAGAACCCTGTATTGGGTGAAATGGGGGTCTATTATGATCAAATCGTTCACCCAAGCTTCGAGAAATACAGAGGGGTCGGTATTATTGAAAATTATGGTGTTGATACAGTTTATCTTTCCGAAGATGTTAATGGTATTTCTTTTAATAACGTTTACGATCTTCGCCAGGAATGGATCAATTCATTTGGAGATTCCCTGGTCATTAGTGCGCATTTTGTCAAATCCATTGGAATAATCAAGTTATGGACCTATATTGAGAAGCAAGATACTACTTGGACACTGGTACGTTGGAATGTCATTCAGTGAGTAATAATCAAATGAGAACGATATTACTATTTTTTTTTCTGCTTACAATTTTTACGGGGTGCCATAAAATAGTATATCCTCCCCCAAAACCGAAAGAGTTGGATTCAATTCCTGTTGAATTTAAGGCCTGGACATTATTTCAACCCGGAAGTTACTGGATTTATCTCAATGAAGGGACTCAGGTTTCTGAAAGTACCTTCATCAAGCATGGACCATATTTCTATCAGTGGTCTACTGAATATTCAATTACTGATTATACCTGGTATTTCGTTGATAACCCGTTCATATTGAAATATGACATACAGGGAGGGGGTGAACGAAATACGGTTCTACAACTTTGGACCTGGCAGATGGATGATCCTGTTGCTCTTACCATAAAAACCATTGAGGATCCGGCGAATTCTGACTTTTCATCGTCTTATATATTTACTTATGAACTTATTGAGAAACTGGATTCCCTGGAATTAAACTCACATGTTTTTTATAATGTTTTTCATACAAGATGCACGCAGAAGAAAAACAATGATTACTCGATTATTTACGATTATTATTTTATGAGAAACGTTGGATTAATCAAATTCAGGCGGCTTTATACTTACGAAAATAAGGATACGACTTGGTCACTTCTGAAATGGAAAACCGTTCAATGAAAAAATAATACCATTACCTATGGACATTAAAAAAACATCAACCGCATTTGAGATTCCGGGATGTAAGATCACTTCAAACCTGGGGCTCGTCCGGGGCGTCCTGGTGCGTTCGCGCTCGATCTTCGGCAGCATCGGCGCGGCTTTCCAGACCCTGGGCGGCGGGAACATCACTCTCTATACGGAGCTTTGCGAAAAGACCCGCAGGGATGCATTCGACCTGATGATCCGGCATGCAGAGGAGCAGGGGGCCAACGCCGTGATCGGGGTTCGCTACGATACCACCGAGATCATGAGCGGAGTCACCGAGGTGATCTGCTACGGGACTGCTGTGACGGTGGAATAACCGAAGGATCCCGGGGATTTTATATTTTTACCTTTTATTGCTGACCGCGTACTATGTTCTATACTTCCCTTCGCGTTACGGAGACCGTTTTTGCCTTTGCCCTGGTTGTAGTT
>DATJQF010000021.1:0-16324 GCA_035505995.1 Bacteroidales bacterium | reverse complement strand
TAAGGAAATAACTTTCTGCAAAGAAATCAGGTCTTAGATCTCTTCACCCGGTGGAGAGGTCTTTGACCATTTGTTGTTACCGGAAGTTCATTAATTTCTAACCTGTCCCCGCCTACCGGGACGTAAATATAAAAGACCTTGGCTTCACATAAGATTGAAAGGATCAACTTCGCTTCCACCAAGATCCAATCCGAATATCCTGATTTTCTTGATATTCAGTTAAAATCCTTCCGGGATTTCTTCCAGCTGGAGACCAATCCCGAGAACCGGATCAATGAAGGGCTGTATAAGGTTTTTGTCGAGAATTTCCCTATCTCCGATGCCAGGAATAATTTCGTCCTGGAGTTCCTCGACTATTTTATCGACCCGCCGCGGTACTCGATCGATGAATGCATCGAGCGGGGACTGACCTACAGCGTTCCCCTCAAAGCGAAGCTGAAGCTGTACTGCACCGATCCCGAGCACGAGGACTTTGAGACGATCATCCAGGACGTGTACCTGGGCATGATCCCTTACATGACCCCGCGGGGAACCTTTGTCATCAACGGAGCGGAAAGGGTCGTGGTTTCCCAGCTCCACCGGTCGCCGGGGGTGTTCTTCAGCACAAGCTTCCATGCGAACGGCGTGCAGCTCTATTCGGCCCGGATCATTCCTTTCAAAGGTTCGTGGATCGAATTCACGACGGACATCAACAACGTGATGTACGCGTATATCGACCGGAAAAAGAAATTGCCGGTCACCACCCTGCTCCGGGCCATCGGGTATGAAACCGACAAGGATATCCTGGAGATCTTCGGCCTGGCCCAGGAGATCAAGGTAAGCAAAGCCGCCCTGAAGAAAGTCCTCGGCGCCAAGCTGGCCGCCCGGGTGGTGCGTGCCTGGGTGGAGGATTTCGTGGACGAGGACACCGGTGAAGTGGTGTCGATCGAGCGGACCGAGGTGCTGATCGAACGGGAAACGATCCTGGAAGACAGCCATATCGATCAGATCATCGATTCCGGCATCAAAGCCATCCTGATCCACCGCGAGGAAGCGCAGGCCAGCGATTATGCGATCATCTTCAATACCCTGCAGAAGGATACGGCCAACTCCGAGAAGGAAGCCGTGGAATACATCTACCGGCAGCTCCGCAACGCGGAACCGCCCGATGAAGAAACCGCCCGCGGGATCATCGAGAAGCTGTTCTTTTCCGATAAGCGCTATGACCTGGGGGATGTGGGGCGATACCGGATCAACCGGAAACTCAACCTGGAGATCCCGATCGAAACGCGGGTGCTGACCAAGGAAGATATTATCTCGATCATCAAGTACCTCATCGAGCTGGTCAATTCCAAGGCCGATGTGGATGATATCGACCACCTGAGCAACCGCCGCGTACGGACCGTCGGCGAGCAGTTGTATAACCAGTTCGGCCTCGGGCTGAACCGCATGGCCCGGACGATCCGCGACCGCATGAATGTCCGCGACAACGAAGTGTTCACGCCGATGGACCTGATCAATGCCAAGACGCTTTCGTCGGTGATCAACACCTTTTTCGGGACCAACCAGCTTTCGCAGTTCATGGACCAGACCAACCCGCTGGCGGAACTGACCCACAAGCGGAGGATCTCGGCCCTGGGCCCCGGCGGTCTTTCCCGGGAACGGGCGGGATTCGAGGTCCGCGACGTCCATTACACCCATTACGGCCGCCTCTGTACGATCGAAACGCCGGAAGGACCGAACATCGGGCTGATCTCTTCGCTGTGCGTGTATGCCAAGATCGACCGGCTCGGTTTCATTGAAACGCCCTACCGTCGCGTGCTGAAAGGAAAGGTGCAATTGAACGAGGAGGCCGAATACCTGACCGCCGAGGAAGAAGAAAAGAAGATCATCGCCCAGGCGAGCACCGAAATGAAACCCAGCGGAGAGCTGGCGGACGAAAAGGTGAAAGTGCGGTACCTGGCCGATTATCCCATCATTGAAAAGGAAAAAGTCGACCTGATCGACATTGCGCCGAACCAGATCGCCTCCATCGCGGCTTCGCTGATCCCGTTCCTGGAGCATGACGACGCCAACCGCGCCCTGATGGGCTCGAACATGATGCGCCAGGCGGTTCCGCTGCTCAACCCGGAGATCGCGATCGTGGGGACCGGGATCGAAGATATGGTGGCGCGCGATTCCCGCGTGCTGATCAACGCGGAAGGGAACGGGGTGGTGGAATACGTGGATGCGAAGGAGATCATCATCCGGTACCACCGGTCGGACAAGGAAAAGCTGATCAGCTTTGAAGACGACAGCAAGTCGTACCACCTGACGAAGTTCCAGCGCACCAACCAGAACACCTGCATCAACCTGAGGCCGATCGTTAGGAAAGGCGACAAAGTGACCCGCGGGCAGGTGCTGTGCGAAGGATACGCCACCAAGGATGGCGAGCTGGCTCTCGGCAGGAACCTGATGGTGGCCTTCATGCCCTGGAAAGGATACAACTTCGAGGATGCCATCGTCATTTCCGAGAAAGTTGTCAAAGAAGATATTTTCACCTCGATCCATATCGAGGAATTCACCCTGGAAGTCAGGGATACCAAGCGGGGAGCGGAAGAGCTGACGAACGACATTCCGAACGTGAGCGCGGAAGCGACCAAGGAACTCGACGAGAACGGCCTGATCCGGATCGGCGCCGAGGTCAATGAAGGGGACATCCTCATCGGGAAGATCACGCCGAAAGGCGAAAGCGACCCGACCCCGGAAGAAAAGCTGCTCCGGGCGATCTTCGGCGACAAGGCCGGCGATGTGAAGGATGCCTCGCTGAAAGCACCCCCTTCGATGAAGGGCGTGGTCATTGAGAAGAAGCTCTTCTCGAGGGTGATCAAGGACCGCAAGACGAAAGCCAAGGAGAAGGATGACCTGAAGAAGCTCGATGACGAGCACCAGAAGGACTCCGATAAGGTCCGTGCCAAGCTGATCGAAAAGCTGATCGTGCTGGTCAACGGAAAGATCTCCCAGGGCGTTTACAATAATTTCAAGGAGGAAGTGGTTTCGAAGGGAACCAAATTCACCCAGAAGATCCTGACCGATATCGACTACCTGGCGGTGAACCCGAATAAATGGACGACCGACCGTGATAAGAACGAGCTGGTCAAGATGCTGATCAATAACTACATCATCAAATACAAGGAACTGCTGGGCGTGGTGAACCGGAAGAAATTCGTGGCCGTCGTCGGCGACGACCTTCCGGCCGGCATCGTGCAGATGGCGAAAGTCTATATCGCCAAAAAGCGCAAGCTGAAGGTGGGGGACAAGATGGCAGGGCGTCACGGGAACAAAGGCATCGTGGCCAAGATCGTCAGGGAAGAGGACATGCCTTTCCTGGAAGACGGCACGCCGGTGGATATCGTCCTCAACCCGCTGGGGGTTCCTTCCCGAATGAACTTAGGACAGATCTATGAGACCATCCTGGGCTGGGCCGGAAAGAAGCTGGATCTGCGTTTCACCACGCCGATCTTCGACGGGGCCTCCCAGGAAGAGATCAACGCGTATATGGCGAAAGCCGATCTCCCGGCCAACGGGAAAGTGTACCTGTATGACGGATTATCGGGGGAACGGTTCGATCAGCCGACCACGGTCGGCTACATCTATATGATGAAGCTTCATCATATGGTGGATGACAAGATGCATGCACGTTCCATCGGTCCCTATTCCCTGATCACGCAGCAGCCGCTTGGCGGTAAAGCGCAGTTCGGCGGGCAGCGGTTCGGGGAAATGGAAGTCTGGGCCCTGGAAGCCTTCGGCGCCGCGAACATCCTGCTGGAGATCCAGACGGTCAAGTCGGACGACGTCATGGGCCGTGCCAAAGCATATGAAGCAATCGTCAAAGGAGAAAATATGGTGGTCCCGGGGATCCCGGAATCATTCAATGTGCTGGTGCATGAGTTGAGAGGTTTGGGACTGCACCTGAGCTTTGACGCATAATTTTTCATTCACTCTTTAAGACAAACAATATATATGGCATATAGAAAAGATTCTCCCATCAGCAGCAGCTTCTCAAAGATCACGATCAGCCTGGCATCGCCGGAGAAGATCCTGGAGATGTCGAGCGGAGAAGTTCTGAAGCCTGAAACGATCAACTACCGGACCTACAAGCCGGAGCGCGACGGGCTTTTCTGCGAGCGGATCTTCGGGCCGGTAAAGGACTGGGAATGCCATTGCGGGAAATACAAGCGGATCCGGTACAAGGGGATCATCTGCGACCGTTGCGGAGTGGAGGTGACGGAGAAGAAAGTCAGGAGGGAACGTACCGGTCATATCCAGCTGGTGGTACCGGTGGCGCACATCTGGTTCTTCCGTTCCCTTCCGAACAAGATCGGAGCTTTGCTGGGATTGCCGACCAAGAAGCTGGATTCCATCATATATTATGAGAAATACGTGGTCATCAACCCGGGCATCAAGAAAGCTGACGGGGTCAATTACCTCGATTTTCTCTCGGAGGAAGAGTATTTCGATATCGTGGACAAGCTTCCCCCGGAAAACCAGTACCTGGACGACACCGACCCGAACAAGTTCGTGGCAAAGATGGGCGCGGAAGCCCTGTTTGAACTCCTTTCCAGGCTCGACCTGGACCGGGAGTCCTATGATCTGAGGCATAAAGCCAACACCGAGACCTCGCAGCAGAGAAAGACCGAGGCCCTGAAGCGGCTGCAGGTCTTTGAAGCCTTCCGCGATGCCCAGAAGCGCACCGAGAACCATCCGGAATGGATGATCGTGAAAGTGGTGCCGGTGATCCCGCCCGAACTGAGGCCGCTGGTACCGCTGGACGGGGGGCGTTTTGCGACCTCCGACCTGAATGACCTCTACCGGAGGGTGATCATCCGCAATAACCGCCTGAAGAGGCTGATCGAGATCAAGGCACCGGATGTCATCATGCGGAATGAAAAGCGCATGCTGCAGGAAGCCGTCGACTCGCTGTTCGATAACTCCCGGAAAGCCAGCGCGGTGAAGACCGAATCGAACCGGGCGCTGAAATCACTCAGCGACAGCCTGAAAGGAAAGCAGGGACGGTTCCGCCAGAACCTCCTCGGGAAACGCGTGGACTACTCCGGAAGATCGGTCATCGTGGTCGGCCCGGAACTGAAGCTGAATGAATGCGGGCTGCCGAAGGAAATGGCTTCCGAGCTGTACAAGCCCTTTATCATCCGGAAGATGCTGGAAAGAGGGATTGTCAAGACCGTTAAATCCGCCAAGAAGATCGTCGACCGGAAAGACCCGGTCGTATGGGATATCCTGGAAAATATCATGAAAGGGCACCCGGTCCTGCTGAACCGTGCGCCCACGCTGCACCGGCTGGGGATCCAGGCCTTCCAGCCGAAGATGATCGAAGGCAAGGCCATTCAGCTGCACCCCCTGGTTTGCACGGCATTCAACGCCGACTTCGACGGGGACCAGATGGCCGTGCATGTCCCGCTGGGAAATGCCGCCATCCTCGAAGCGCAGCTCCTCATGCTGGCCTCGCATAATATCCTGAATCCCGCCAACGGCGCGCCTATCACGGTGCCGTCGCAGGACATGGTCCTGGGCCTGTATTATATGACCAAGGCAAGGAAAAGCGATGACAAGAACACCGTGGAAGGCGAAGGCAGGATTTTCTATTCACCGGAAGAGGTGATTATCTCCTTCAACGAAAAGAAGCTGGACCTTCATGCCATCATCAAGGTGAGGATGCACGATCAACTCATGGAAACCACCGTGGGCCGCATCCTGTTCAACCAGGTGGTGCCCCGGGAATACGGGTACATCAACCAGCTCCTGACCAAGAAGGCGCTTCGCGATATCATCGGGGACATCCTGAAAAAAACAGGAACGGCCAAGACCGCGAAGTTCCTGGATGATATCAAGGACCTCGGATTCAACATGGCATTCAAGGGAGGACTGTCCTTCAACCTGGAAGATGTGATCATCCCGGAAGTCAAGGAAGAACTGATCGGGGAGGCCTCCGCCGAAGTGGACGAGGTGGTGAACAACTACAACATGGGGTTCATCACGAACAACGAACGGTATAACCAGATCATCGATATCTGGACCCACGCGAACTCCCAGCTGACCCAGCGGCTGATGAACCAGCTGTCGAAGGACAAGCAGGGATTCAACGCGGTATATATGATGCTGGATTCCGGGGCGAGGGGCTCGAAGGAGCAGATCCGCCAGTTGTGCGGTATGCGCGGACTGATGGCAAAGCCTCAGAAATCAGGCGCTTCCGGAGGCGAGATCATCGAAAACCCCATCCTTTCGAATTTCCGGGAAGGACTGTCGGTGCTCGAATATTTCATTTCCACCCACGGCGCCCGTAAAGGTCTTGCCGACACGGCCCTGAAAACGGCCGATGCCGGGTACCTGACGCGCCGTCTCGTGGATGTCGCCCAGGATGTGATCATTTCGGAAGAAGACTGCGGAACCCTGAGGGGGCTCACCATTTCCGCCCTGAAGAAGCAGGAGGAAGTGGTGGAGTCGCTGTATGACCGTATCCTCGGAAGAGTGGCCCTGCATGACGTGTATCACCCGCAGACGGGGGACCTGATCATCCCGGCCGGAGACGAGATCACGGAAGATATCGCACAAATAATCGAAGATTCGCCGCTGGAATATATCGAGATCCGCTCGGTGCTTACCTGTGAATCGAAGAAAGGCGTTTGCGCCAAATGTTACGGAAGGAACCTGGCTACCGGCCGGATGGTCGAACGGGGAGAAGCGGTCGGCGTGATCGCGGCCCAGTCGATCGGGGAACCGGGCACCCAGCTGACCCTGCGTACCTTCCATGTGGGAGGCGTCGCCGGGGCGCACATTGCCAGCACCTCCCGGATTGAAGCCAAATACGACGGCGTACTGGAGATCGACGAGCTCCGGGCCGTGGAATACGTGAATGCCGAAAATAAAAAATACGAGATCGTGATCGGCCGTTCCGCCGAAATGCGGATCGTGGACAAGAACACCCGGATCGCCCTGAGCTCGGCGAACATCCCGTACGGCGCCAACCTGTATTTCAGAAAGGGCGCCACGGTGAAAAAAGGAGACCTGATCAGCGACTGGGACCCCTACAACGCGGTGATCCTTTCGGAAGTGGCCGGTAAGGTCAGCTTTGAGAACATCCTGGAAGGGGTGACCTACCGGGTGGAATCGGACGAGCAGACCGGCTATCATGAAAAGGTGGTCATTGAATCGAGGCAGAAAACCAAGAACCCGTCCATCAATATCCTGAACGCTTCCGGGGAAGTCTTCAAGACCTACGATATCCCGGTGGGCTCCCATATCATCGTGGAGACCGGGGCCAAGATCAAGGCAGGGGAGATCCTGGTCAAGATCCCGCGGGCGATCGGGAAAGCCGGCGACATCACGGGGGGTCTGCCCCGCGTGACCGAGCTGTTTGAAGCCAGGAACCCGTCGGATCCGGCCATCGTTTCCGAAATCGACGGAGTGGTGTCGTTTGCCAAGAAGCTGAAGAGGGGAAACCGCGAGGTGATCATCACCTCCAAGACCGGGGAAGAGAAACATTACCTGATCCCCACGTCCAAGCAGATCCTGGCGCAGGAGAACGACTATGTGAAAGCGGGCACCCCGCTGTCGGAAGGGGCCATGACGCCCAGCGACATCATCGCGATCAAGGGACCTATGAAGGTGCAGGAATACATCGTGAACGAGATCCAGGAAGTGTACCGGCTGCAGGGGGTGAAGATCAACGACAAGCATTTTGAGGTCATTGTCCGCCAGATGATGCGTAAAGTGGAAGTGGAAGACCCGGGCGATTCGAAGTTCCTGGAAGGGGAACTGGTCAACAAGACCGATTTCCAGGACGAGAACGACTGGATCTTCGGGAAGAAAGTGGTGACGGACCCGTGCGACTCGCCCAACTTCAAGCCCGGCCAGATCCTCAGCGCAAGGAAGCTCCGCGATGAGAACTCCATGCTGAGGCGGAAGGATAAGAGGCTGGTGGAAGCCAGGGACGCCAAGCCGGCTACGGCCCGCCAGGTGCTGCAGGGTATTACCCGGGCCTCGTTGCAGACCAAGAGCTGGATCTCCGCTGCCTCCTTCCAGGAAACCACCAAGGTGCTGACCCAGGCGGCGATCAATGCACGGCAGGATGAACTGGCCGGCCTGAAAGAGAATGTGATCGTGGGCCACCTGATCCCCGCCGGCACCGGCTTACGCGATTACGAGAACCTGATCGTGGGCAGCCGCGAAGAATATGAAACCTTACTCGCATCGAAGGAAGAAGAATAAACAGAAATCATGCAGGAAAAGAAAAATATGAACCAGAACCAGCTGAATATCGAGCTGCCGGATGAAGTGGCGGAAGGCATCTATTCGAACCTGGCCATCATCACCCATTCCCCGGCCGAATTCATCATCGATTTCATCAAGATGATGCCGGGAGTGCCCAAGGCGAAAGTGAAATCCAGGATCATCCTCACGCCGCAACATGCCAAACGGCTTTATAAAGCCCTGAAGGATAATGTTTCGAAGTACGAAAGCGTGCACGGGGAGATCAAGGACACCGAAGGGGAGATCCAATTCAACCTGGGGACCCCCCAGGCGCAGGCATAAAACAAAAAACCCCGGCCGGTCCGGGGTTTTTCATTTGCGGCCGGCAGGGCGTCCTCACGGCTGCATCATCTTTTTCAGGGTATCCTCGTAAACGGAGGCGGATTCATTCTTCTTCCTGGCCAGCTGCAACGCGATCTTTTCATATTTGATCGCCTCTTCCTTATTCCCCAGCTTAAGCTGGATGATCGCGTAGGTGTCGTTGTTGAAGGGCTCATTCTGCAGGGCGATCGATCGCTTCGCCCAGGAAAGCGCTTTGTCGAGATACTTTTTGTCGTTGGTCATTTGCTGCACGCTCCAGGCGATGTTGTTCAGCATGTTATAGTCGTCGTGATAGAATTTATCCATCTTTTCGTACGCCAGCTCCAGGAATTTATCTTTTTCCCCGCGGAACTGGTACAGGCTGAGGTCGCTGTAGAAGAACACCTTGTCCGCCTCCTCGTATCCCGTTTGCCGGATCTTCTCCTGCAGCGCCCGGTAGCTGCTGTCGGTGAAATGGATGTCCCGGGAAGATCTCAGCAGCCCGTTCACATACACGGTTGAGATCTTCATGAACACGGTATCCTGCGAATATCTTTTGACATACTCCGCCCGGTTCTTTACCACGAACGCGAACAACGGAGAGTTCATGTCGGTCACGAAGCGGTTGATAATGTTCCAGCTTTCCTGGTCGTAGATCTGATCCCCCGAAGCCGAGGCAAAGTATTTCTGCAATACCGACTCCACGGGAAGATAGGCATCCGTCAGGGCCTGCAGGTAGACCGGGAGATAATCTTCGGGGTAATTCCCGCTCTCATACTTCCTGATATAGGACGAAAGGCATTTCTGCGGATCCAGCGCGGTATTCCCGATGTTCACATAGGCGATCGCCTTTCGCTCGGCTCCCACCTTGCGGTGGATCATGTTGCCGTCGCCGTCGATGAACAGCAGGGTGGGGTAGGCCCGGACTTCATATTGTCGCCGAAGCTGGATCCCTTCTCCCTTTTCCATATCGAAGCTGGCGCAGATGAATGTTTTGTTGTAGAAATCCGCGACGGTGTCGTTTGTGAACATATTCGCCGCCATCCATTTGCACGGTCCGCACCAGGAAGCATAGGCATCGAGAAAGATCAGCTTGTTCTCCTTTTTGGCCATGGTCAGGATCTCCGACCAGGGTTTGTTGTTGAACCGGATCCCATTTTCCTGTGCATTTCCCTCGGAAAGGGCCAGGGTGATCACGATAGTAAAAACAAAGATGAACCTTTTCATAGCGTTCCGGTTGTACAGGACAATTATACGCAAAAATTAAAACCGTATTGCGATATCTTTGTAACTTTCACGCAAAATTTGATCGTTGGCCGCCGGGAAAATAAAGACTATCGTGCTGTTCGGGGCGGGGAACCTGGCTTCCGGCCTGGCCCCGGTCCTGATCCGGAAAGGCTACAGGATCCTTCAGGTTTGCAACCGTTCCGAAGCAAAAGGAAGAGCCCTTGCCCGAAAAGTGAAGGCGGAATACCTCTCCGATCCCCGCAAGGTCACCGGGGAGGCGGATCTTTACCTGCTGGCAGTCAGCGATGACGCGATCCCGGGCCTGGCTGCTAAAATCGGGAAGAAGCAGGGGATCGCGGTCCATTTTTCGGGAACCCGGAAAGGTGATGTGCTTGGCAGGATCTCCGCTTCGTGGGGGGTCGTTTACCCGGTACAGACCTTTCCCGCCGGCCGTCCGGCCGGTTTCAGGGGCGTGCCTTTCTGCCTGGAGGCAAAGGAGGCCGGGACCGCGAAGCTGCTGGCGGAATTTGCCGGGAAGATCTCCGGCAACGTCATCCCGGTCACGTACGTTCAGCGAAAGACCATTCACCTGGCAGCGGTCTTTGCGAATAATTTCCCCAATTTCATGGCGGCAATCGCCAGGGAGCTGCTGCTGGAAAAAGGATTGCCGGCGGAGATCCTGCACCCGCTGATAAAGAAAACCCTGGCAGGGCTCAGGGAGGAAGATCCGTTCCGGAACCAGACAGGACCTGCGATGCGCGGCGACCGGGCGGTCCTGGAAGAGCACCTGGCGATGCTGAAGCGGCACCCTTCGTTCGAAAAGATCTACCGCGTTTTAACAGAGAATATCATCCAATTCAAGAAAAGAGATGGCAAATTACAAGGAACTGCTTAAAGAGATCCGAACCTTCATTTTTGATTACGACGGAGTGCTGACCGACGGCAGCGTGATCACCCTGGATGACGGGGAAGCTTACCGGGTGACTAACGTGAAAGACGGCTATGCCCTGCAGCTGGCGATCAGGAACGGCTACCGGGTGGCTGTCATATCAGGGGCCAGGGCCGACTGCATGATCCACCGGCTGAAGGCCCTTCAGATCCGGGACATGTTCCTCGGGGTGGAAAACAAGCTGCAAACATTTCGGGAATATCTCCGTATAAATTCCATTGAACCCGGCCAGGTGCTGTTCATGGGGGACGACATCCCCGATTACGAAGTGATGCTCGAGGCCGGGATCCCGTGCTGCCCGGCCGATGCGGCGGAAGAGATCAAGACCGTGGCCAAATATATTTCGCATGTCAACGGCGGCCGCGGATGTGTGAGGGATGTGATCGAGCAGGTGATGAAAATACAGGGAAAATGGATGAATGAAGACGGGTACCGGTGGTAGCGATAGGGGATATCCAATAAAATGAAGAGAATAAGGTTTTCCGGGGAGTATGCATTGGCCGTCATCCGGTTGCTTCGGCTGCCAAACCTGCTGATCATCCTCCTGACACAGTTTTTTATCCGGTACTGCATCCTCGGTCCTCTTCTCTATGGCGGGGACAGGAGCCTGTTATTGGGAATATTTGGATTCGTCCTGATGGCAGGCGCCACCGTCCTGATCGCGGCCGGCGGAAATATCATCAACGATTACCACGATGTGCCGGCCGACCAGGTGAACCGCCCGGGAAAAAACCCGTTTGAAAAGACCGTCGGGCTGAAAACCGGGATGATCCTGTATGCTGCGGTAACGGGGGCCGGCATTCTTGCCGGAGCCTGCCTCGCCTTCCTGCTGAAGTCGATGCTGCTGGGCCTGGTCTTTCCCTGCATCGCCATCCTGCTCTGGTTCTATTCCACGCGGTACAAGCAGATGCTGCTGACCGGGAACCTGGTCGTTTCTTTTCTTTCCGCCCTGGTGCTGCTGATCGTCTGGTACACGGAGTTCCTGCATCTCAGGCTGTTTCCCGACCGGTTTGCCGATCTGCTCCCCCAGTTGAAGGTGATCAACACCTACGTGGCGGGATATGCACTGTTCGCGTTCCTGGTCACGCTCATCCGGGAGATCATCAAGGACCTGGAAGACGAAGAAGGGGACCGCCATGTAGGCTGCCGCACGTTGCCGATCCTGGCCGGAAGGAAAGTCACGGTATGGGTCGTAACCGGCCTGGCGGGTCTTACGGCGCTGATCCTGGCCTATGCCATGGTCGTCCTGTGGATAGGCGGGAATGCCTTGATCTTCTGGTATTTTGCCGCTACCGTGCAGGCCCCTCTGATCTACCTGGCCGTGAAACTTTTTTCGGCCGCCCATACTGCGGAATATCATTTTTTAAGTAACCTTTGCAAAATCATCATGGTTGCCGGGATCCTTTCCATGCAACTGATATGAAAAACCATCTGAAATGCCCATGTTCAACCGGAGATTCAAAGAGAAAAACCTGATCCTGGCTTCGCAATCGCCCAGGCGCCAGTATCTGTTAAAGGAACTCGGCCTGGAGTTCGAAGTACAGACAACGCATGTCCCGGAGGATTATCCCGATCATGCCTCGCCCGAGGAAGTTGCCACCTTCCTGGCGGAGCGGAAGGCGGATTGCTTTGATGCCGCGCGCCTGGCGGAGCATACCATTGTCATTGCCGCCGACACGCTCGTCACCATCGACGGCGAGATCCTCGGCAAACCCGGGAACTATAAGGATGCGGTCTCCATGCTCCAGAAGCTGTCGGGCCGGAAGCATGATGTGATCACTGCCGTTTGCCTGAAATCAAAGAAGAAGAAAAAAGTGTTTTCCGTCACCTCCTCCGTCTATTTCAGGGAACTCGACCGGGAAGAGATCGATTATTATATCGAGAACTTCCAGCCTTTCGACAAGGCGGGGGGATACGGCATTCAGGAATGGATCGGGTATATCGGCATCGGCAAGATCGAGGGCTCCTTCTTCAACATCATGGGGCTTCCCGTAAAGGAATTATACGAAGAGCTGCTGGATTTCTGATCCGGGCTTCACCGGGGCTCCTTCGCGCAGGAGCAACGGGAAAGGGAGTCCAGCGCGGTCACCGAAACTTCATCCAGGAAATAATAGGCCGATTTAAAGGTCGAATCGAGCGACGGGTCCCTTTCCACCGGCACGAAAGCTTCTTTCGCCGAAAAATCCCCCAGGGTCAGGAACTGCTCCCCTCCGCGGGCACGGTATTCCCCGGTGATGCACATCCACCGGGAGGTATCCGCGAGGATCCTGCCGCAGGACAACGTGACCGAACGCACCCGGATCCGGGCACTGTTGCCGGTCCTGAGCTGGGATACGGAAAGCACGGCCCCGAGGGAGGGAAGGGCATCGGTCGAGTTGCCCCGGGATACATACGCCCGGATGCAATACTCCCGCCCGGTATCCAGCGGTTGGATCAGGCGCGCTTCCAGGTATTCGTAGAATTCGTTATGATGCAGGTCGGCCGATTGAAATCCCATGTAAGCATGGCCTTCGTAAGGGATTTGTCCCCCGCGGACATTGAATTCCGTCCCATATTCCAGGGCCGGACTGCAATCATTGAAATAATCCGGGGTTCCCGTTCCCGGGCTGAACCAATTTTCTGCGAGCCGGTACTGTCCCTGCTGGGTGGGGCATGCGAGGTAATTCTCAAAACCGGGGTTAGGTACCAGGTTCTGGGCCTCCAGTCCGCAGGTCATTACCGCGAAGGTCAGGATTAACAGCCTGTTCATCAGGAAATTTATAAGATCCGGGCTCAAAGCTACATGAATTATTCCTAATTTTGACGACTTTTCTGATACAGAACCCGAAGTCCGGGAACTCCCGCCCGTGCGGGAAACCCGGCCTCCTGACAGAACGAGATGAAATATTACCTCATAGCCGGCGAAGCTTCAGGCGACCTTCATGCCTCCCACCTGATGGAGGAGCTGAAGAAACAGGATCCTGCCGCCCGGTTCCGGTGCTGGGGTGGCGATCTGATGAAAGGGCAGGGAGGGGAGCTGGTGCGCCATTACCGGGATCTGGCCTTTATGGGGTTTTTCGAGGTGCTGGTGCACCTGCGGACCATCTCCGCGAACCTCCGGTTTTGTAAAAAGGATCTCCTGTCCTGGCGCCCGGATGTCCTGATCCTGGTCGATTATCCCGGGTTCAACCTCCGGATCGCCTCCTTCGCGAAGCAACACGGTTTCAGGGTATTCTATTACATCTCCCCGCAGATCTGGGCATGGCATTCGTCCCGGGTCCGGGTGATCAGGAAGAACGTGGAACGGATGTTCGTCATCCTTCCCTTTGAAAAGGAATTTTATGCCCGGCATGATTACCCGGTGGATTTTGTAGGGCATCCGCTGCTCGATGTGATCCCGGAACAGCCCGGGCCCCCGCTCAGGGAGGCTGATCCGGATGATCCGGCAGCCGGAGACAAGCCGCTGATCGCTTTATTGCCGGGGAGCCGGAAGCAGGAGATCCGCCTGATGCTGGAGGTCATGCTGAAGGTGCTGCCCCGGTTTCCCGGCTATCGGTTCGTCGTGGCCGGCGCCCCGTCGGTCCCTGCCGAATATTATGCAGCGCTGATACAATCTTTGCCGGTCAAAGTCGTTTTCAATAAAACGTATGAGCTGCTCCGGTGTGCACAAGCGGCACTGGTGACTTCCGGAACGGCGACGCTGGAAACTGCGCTGATGAAGGTACCCCAGGTGGTTTGTTATAAAGGAAATCCGCTTTCCTATCTCCTGGCCAGGCAACTGGTTCATGTGGATTTTATCTCGCTGGTGAACCTGGTCATGGGAAGGGAGATTGTCAGGGAGCTGATCCAGGGGGATCTGACTCCCGTGAAACTGACTCAGGCGCTCGGCGAGATCCTGACGGATGAAGCGGGAAAGGCCCGCCTGCAGCAGGATTACCGGGAACTCAGGATAAAGCTTGGCGGTCCAGGCGCCTCGGCAAAAACCGCTTCCCTCATGATAAACTATTTAACCCCTAAACCCCTAAACCCCTAAACCCTTAAACCCTTAAACTCTTAAACCCATAAACCATAACCCTAACCCAGGTCCATGAAAATCCAACATCCCTTTACCCTTGTTATCGTCACAGCGATCCTGTCGGCCGGGATCTTTTCCTGTTCGCAGCCGTCCGGAAAAAAGAGTGCAGCCAAGAATGACACGACGGGCATAGCCGCCGGTCAGACGGCGCAACAGCAATCCCCGCAGCAGACTGTTCCCCAGGGAGCGCAGCCCGGACAGGGGCAGCCGTCGGCCCAACAGCCTGCGCCCGGTCAGCAGCCGATGCCCCTGAACCAGGGTCAGCCGCAGGTCATGCCGAATCCGAACGCGCCTCACAAGACGGTCGTCCTTCACCCGGTCAAGCAGGACACCAACGATCCGAAATACAAGATGATGAAGCAATACGGGAAGCCGGTCTTCAATACGGCCATGAATCCCGATGCGCGAAGCAATGATCCTAAATTCAAGGCGGCCATGACCCTGCTGGTGGAAGGAAACAAAAAGGCCATGGCGAGCGACCAGGCCGGGGCCCTGGATGATTTCACCAAATCCATTTCATTTTACCCGACCGGACTGGGTTATTTGAAAAGGGGATACACCTATCTCCTGATGCAGGATTATACCAGCGCGTTGCAGGACCTGGATGAGGCCATTAAGATGGAACCCAAAATGGACCGGGCGTATTTTGCCAGGGGCGTCTGCCGCTTTGAACAGAAGGACTTCCAGGGGAGCGAGGATGACATGAATATGTATATCACCAAGGATGCGAAGAACGCGATGGCGTTTAACTATCGCGCCGGGCTGAGGTTCCTCCGCAAGGATTTCTCAGGAGCTCTAGCCGATTATAACGAGGTGGTGAAGCTGAATTCCGATTACCCGGATGTCTATACGAACCGGGGCATGATGCGTCATTATACCGGCGATCTCAAAGGGGCCATCATGGATTACAACGAAGCGCTGAAGCGTAACCAGAATAATCCTACGGCTTACGGGAACCGCGGGGCGGCCCGGTTCATGCTGCAGGATTACAAGGGGGCGCTGGAGGACCTGGACCAGGCCATCCGGCTGAAGCCCGACTTCCCCGATGCGCTGGCCAACCGGGGGAAAGCGAAATACAAGCTGGGCGATGCCGCCGGCGCCTGCCAGGACTGGGATAAAGCCGTATCCCTGGGCATGGAAGAATGCCGTGATCTGATCAATAAATTCTGCAAGTAACCCATGGTCCCGCGAAGGGCAGGATCTCTGATCTTCCTGCTGATCTTCCTTCGATGCATTGCCTCCGGACAGAGTACGGTAAAGGATTGGGTCCAGGACGGGATCCTCAAAGCCAAGCTGGGGGATTATAAAGCCGCGCTGGCCAGCTTTGACCGGGCCATTGCGCTGGATTCCTCCGCCTCGGAGCCCTGGTTCAACCGGGGGATCGCTAAAAGTGAATCCGGAGATTACAAAGGCGCCATCAAAGACTTTACCCGGGTGATCGACCTGAAGCCCTACTATGCCGAGCCATATTTCAACCGGGGGCTGGCCAGGGATTACCTCAAGGATTT
>DATJQF010000020.1:0-14791 GCA_035505995.1 Bacteroidales bacterium | reverse complement strand
GGCCCCTCTTTCCCCGTCCGGTTCAGGAAAACGGTCTTCATGCCCCGGGCCTTGGCTCCCGAAATGTCCTTGCGGTAGTTGTCGCCGATCATCACCGCTTCCTCCGGCCCGACGGAGGCTTCTTTCAGCACATGCCGGAAGAAGGCGGGGTCGGGCTTTTCGAACCCGATATCAAAGGAGGAGAAGATCATCCGGAAATAACGGTCGGCCCCTACCCGGCTCAATGCCTTCAGCACGGCCGCCCCGTCCGACATCGGCGCATTGGTGGCCACGTAGCAGTCGTACTGTTTCGACAGCTCCTTCAGGGCTCTTTCCGCGCCGGACACCCACTCCACTTTTTCCCAGAGATACATGGGCTGGGGATGTCCGAAATCGGTCATCACCGTATTCCCCCAGTCGAAGAAGAGGGCCCTGATCATGTGATCTCCTTTCCGTTGAATACCGGGACTTTCCGGGACACGTTCCGGCTGAAGGAATATTCCAGCACATCGTCGAGCCCCAGCCGGCGCAGCCGCCTGCGGTGAGCCGCTTTTTCCAGGTATCCCGGCAGGTCAGCCTGTGCGATCTTCCAGAGGTCGAGGGAAGCGCAGGCTGCATCATCGGAGGTACGGTATCCCTTTGCGCCGGTCAGCATCTCCGTCAGCGCCCCGGCAAACAGCGCATCTTCCAGGCAGAACTTGTTTTTCCACCCCGAGCAGAGGATCACGGCGTTCCGGTCATGGCTCTTCAGCCAGTCCGCCGTTGCTTCCAGGTTCAGGAAGGCACCGATGACGACCTCCCCGGCAGGGCGCGCCACCTCAAGGGCCCTGGTGCCGTTGGTGGTGCAATACACGAGCGTTTTCCCCTCCACGCGTTCCCGCGTGAAGCTGAAGGCCGAATTCCCGAAATCCGCGAAATCAAGCTTTTTCCCGTCCTGCTCGGAAGCCACCGGGTAGCCCTTTGCTTTCCAGGCCCGGGCTTCATCGAGGGTGGCCACGGGGAGGATGGATCTCACCCCGTTCTCAAAAGCGGTTACGATGGAGGTGGTGGCGCGCAGGATATCCACGAGGACCACGGTTAACGGCTCCCGCGTCAGGATCTCGCTGAAGAGCTTCGGGGAGAAGCAGACTTCGACGGTCCGCTGACTGGCTTTCTGCTGCATGCCTTTTCAATAGAAGACCACCTCGCATCCCGGATGGGCAGCCTTGAACTGGTCCACTTTCTTGGCCGATACCTTGGTGTTGAATATCTTCAACGATTTAAGACCCCGCATGTTGTTCAGGATGTCGAGACTGCTGACCTTGGTGTTGTAAAATTCAACCACTTTCAGGTTGACCAGTTTTTCAATATACTTCAGGTTTTTCACCGGTGTCCCTGAGAATTTCAGCACTTCCAGGTTAACGAGATTCTGGATCGGCTCGAGCGTTTCCACCTGCGTGTTGGAGAGATCGATCTCCCGCAGGTTGTTCATCTGGGCCAGCGGGGTGAGATCATTCACCGGGTTCTTGGGGAACTGCAGCGCCTGCAACCGGGCCATTTTAACCACCGGGTTCAGCAGGGTGATCCGGGTATCGGACACCTCCAGCTCCTTCAGCCGCGAAAGCTTCACCGCGGGATCCAGGCTGGTGATCTGGGGATCTTCGCTGATCACCATCTTTTCGAGGTTTGCGATCTGCTGCAGCTGGACTTTATCCGGTGTGCCGGTCAGGCCGGTCTGTTTCAGGAACTCCGATTTCCAGGCGTCCGGCAGGCCTTTCCACCAGTTCGTATTTTCATACGTCTCAAAGATGACCATCACCTGCGGATGGGTGTCGAAAAAGGCATTCGCCCCGTCGAGGGTCACACCGGTATTGTCGGCGTACACCAGGGTCAGGTTCTTCAGATGATCCAGCGGCGCGAGGTCGCTGACCGTCGTATTGTCCACGTTCAGCAGCTTCAGATTTTTCAGGCCTGCCAGCGGCGCCAGGCTGCCGACTTTCGTGTTCGGCGCCAGGATCACCTCCAGGCCGGTAAGGTCCTTCAAGGGTTCAAAGCCGGTGACCGAGGTGGAGCTCAGGTCGAGATAACGCAGCGAGGGAAGCTTGGTGAGCGGCGACAGCGAGGTGATGCCGGCCCTTCCGCTGATGCTGATACTGTCGAGATTGGGAAGACGGTGCAGCTGCTCCACGGTCGGCGGATTGTTCAGCGTGGCATAGCCGGCAAACACTTTTTTCCAGTCGGGCGTCAGCGAATTCCACCACTGGAGCAGCGCCTCCGACTCAAAGATCACGGTGATGCCGGTATGCGCCTGCATAAAGACCAGGGCCTTGTCCCTCCCGATCTGCGTATTGTCGCAGTAGATCTTCTTCAGCTCCGGAAGCTGCTCGAAGGGCTTCAGGGTACTGACCTTCGTATCATTGAGGAAAACGATCTGCAGGTGAACCAGTCCCGCCAGCGCCTCTGCATTCATCACCGGGGTCCCTGAGAAATCCAGGAATTGTATCTTGTCCAGGCCCGCGATCGGGGTCAGGTCCGAAACAGCGGTGCCGGCCAGGCGGAGATCCTGAATTTCCGTCAGATCTTTGAGTGGCCCGGCACTGCTGACCGGCGTATAGCTGAAATCCAGGACCTCCATCCCGGGGAAAAGGGTCAGCAGCTCCAGGGAAGGGACCTTCGTATGGTTGAACTTCAGCACGCGGATCTTGCTGGAGTACCGGAGGGCCTCCAGGGAATCGACAGGCGTTCCGGAGATATCCAGCGATTCCAGGTCATTCAGGTTGCGCAGCGGCATCAGGTCGGATACGCCGGTTCCGGAAAGATTCACTTCCCTCAGATCCGACAGCTTGCCCAGCGGCGTGATATCCGTGACCGCTTTATTGCCGGAGATATCGATATCCTTCCGGGTGACGATCCCCGTGAGCAGGCTGTACACGCGGCCGCCGTCCACCGGCACTTTCACCCCGTTCACCAACGCCACCGAATCCTGGAATGCCGCCAGCGACGAGAGGGCGAGGGTGCCGTCCACCATCTGGTCTTTTCCGAAGATCTGCTTCCAGTCATCCGTCAGCCCGTTCCACCAGTTCTTCATGTCGTCCTTTTCATTCAGCTTGGTGGTATAGATGCTGACGATCATCAGTTGCTGCTTGCTGTCGTCGTAATTGATCTCGAAATAACGAACCTTGTTGGAGTTGACCGAATCGCCGTTGACCGTCACCCCTTTCAGGTTGCGGTTGGCCGTCACTTTGAAATAGGTCTGTCCCAGGTCGTTTTCCATCACGCTGACATCCTGCACGGTGTAGGTGAACTTTGCCGACTTGAAGAAAAAGTCCACATCCTTCAGGTAGGCCGGTATATCCTTATACACCGGCACCAGCCTTTTGTCGTCGAGGTCATCCTCCACCTGGACCTTCTCGTCGCGGAAGGTTTTCTTGTAGCTCTGGTTCACAATGACCTCCTTCTCCTTAACCGGGTTTCTCTTGTCGGCAAGGAAGTTCAGCGTCCCTTCAAAGAACCTGACCAACTGGGACGACTGGTCCCGGAAGCTTTCGATCTGTTCCTTGGTGAATTTTACCGGGGGCTTGGTCTTCTGCTGGGCGGCCGGGGTAGTCTTTTTTTGCCCCTGGCCGGTGGTGCCGGTCTTCTTCTGGGAAAATCCTTCCTGCAGGAACGCGAACAAAAACAGCCCTGCCAGGAGCAGCGGAAATTTATTTCTCATGGGTATAATGCCGGATTAAGGTTTTTTTATCGGTTGAGCTTATCCTGAGCATGTTCGAGATCAGCCAGCCGGAGTTCATCTCATTCCGGTTGAAATAGGACACTTCAAAGTACCAGCCGGGCACCTGGAAAAAATGAAATTTCTCGCTGTTCACCGATTCGAATTTCAGGTTCCCGTTCTTCATTTCCATCACGAAAAGCGCAAGCTGGTCCGGTTCATATGGGTTTTCCACGTAATAGTCGATATTGTCCCCGTCGCGGAAAGCCTTATGCAGGTTCATGAAATCGATCTCATGGCTGAGGGGATGGAGGAACAGCGTGGTATTGGTGGTGTCGCCCACATGCCGGAAATATTCCTGGAAGCGGTCGAAATAGACGTTGGAGATCACCCATTTGTAGCCGGAATCCTGCCGTTCGATCCGGAGGTAGAGGATCAGGTTGGCTTTTTCCTTTTTATAGGTGAAGGTGGCCGAAACCTCGGCAAACCAGTCTTTCCCGTGAAAATCCAGGAACACCGGGCTCTGCTTGCTGATCACTTCGTTGATGAAGTCGGTTTTCTCCTGTGCGGTAATGCTCCCGTCGGCCTGGTTGAAGAGCGCGCTGATGAATTTCTTACGCGCTTTGGGATCGCGGTACTGCGCATCCGTGGAATAATAGCGCTTCCCGGTGATGTCTTCCTCCCCGTTGAACCGGCGAAAGAACTGGTTCACCTGCTTGGTCTGGGCGTAGAAGATGCTTTCATCATGATTGAAATCCCCGATCGTGCCGTTCTGGGCAGCTGCGAGAAAGGGAAGAAAAACAAGAAGGATCAGGATGGATCGATGCATAGGACTGAGGATTGATTACGGATTAGGGATTACGGATTACGGATTATTATCGCTGTTTGAGTCTTTTTTACTCGTAATCCGTAATCCCTAATCCCTAATCCGTAATTTACTTTGAAGTTTCTTTGACCCGGATATCTCCCAGCAGCACGTCCCAGAAGCCGATCAGCTTGCCGCCGATCTGGGTCTCCTTGCGCTTCACATATACCGTGATATCCTTCTTGGTGGTATCTTCATAAACCAGTCCCTTTTCCTTATCGTATCCCTGGAAACGCTGGTAGATGGTGATCACCCCCACATAGGTCCCGTCGGGCTGTCGCTCCAGGTCGCTGACGTACTGGATCTTGTACCATTCGATGGTGACCCGGTCGTAGTTCAGCTGCATCAGCCGGTCGAAATACTCGCGGATCTTATAATAGGTGACATCCGGCCGCGACAGGGACGAAACGCCTATTTCGCTGCCGTCCATGAAAAGCTCGACCGCGCGCTCGATCACCCGCTGGGCCTCCGACCAGGGCGTGCTTTTATCGCCGATCATGGCGATGTATTTGCTGAGATCCTTGACCTTCTCGAGGGCCAGACTGTCGATGGCCTGCTTCCGCTGCGGGGAGATATTGTCCTGCTTATCCTGCGCAAAAATCCCTGAAGTAATTGCCAGCATGGCGATCACCAGGATAACTGAAAATCCTCTTTTCATAGCCGTTACTTTTTAATAAGATCGAGTTCCTTGATTTTGCCGTTCTCATCGAGCTGGTAGGAATCCACATTGTTCCGGTTGACTTTCTGATCTTTCAGGAAATCCAGGTATCGATGGATATTGGTAGGTTTGTCATAATCCACGATGTCGCCTTCCCGGCTGATGATGATCAGCACCGGCACATCATCCGAGGCAAACAGCGCCAGCGTGGTTTTGATCAGGGAAGCAGACTGGGTCAGGTTGCCGGCTTTCCCCGCATCGGCAATGCCCTGGAAGGAGGTCTCCAACTGCTGTTTCAGCGGGATATTGGCATGGCTTCTCATATCCTTGATCTTCTGTTCCACCTTGCCGATCAGCTCGTCGACGCCCTTATCCCCGAGATTCATCGCCTTGATCTTTGCCAGTTCGGATTCCAGCTCATCGGCCGACTTGTTATCCCGGTTCACCAGCATGTCGAGCAACTCCGACCGGGCTGCATCGATTTGCTGCTGACGGAGCTTTTCCCGCTCGGCGAAAGCTTTCTTCAGCGTATTCTGCGCCTGGGTGATCATCCCGTTCAGATCTTTGTCGTTCAGGTGCTTGTTGACGATATCGTTGACGATCCGCTGCTGTTCTTCCAGCGTTTTCGTGCTGGTCCCGTTGATGATATCGGTGAGCTGCGCCTTCGCAGCCTCGATCTGAGCCTTCCGCTCCTTCTTGGTCAGCTTCCCGGACGTCTTGCACCCGTCGGCGCCGATCACCACTGCGGCCACCAGGAGAATAAAAGCCGCCCGGTGCCATTGAAAATTCCTGATTTTTTGAATGATTCCTGACATATCCCTTGATTTTAAAATGTACCGTTTCCCGATTATTGTTGTTTAGCCTGTCTCATGACTGATAGAAGGGGAGCTTGACCACTTTTCCCCGGATCAATTTTTCACGGACCTTCACGAACACCTCGCTGCCGGGGGTTGAAAGCCCGGTCGGCACATAGCCCATCCCCACCGGTTTTTTGAGGGAGGGCGCCATGGTGCCGGAAGTCACTTCGCCGATGGTCTTTCCCCCCGCATCGGTGACCGGGTATCCGTGCCTGGGGATGCCCATCTCCACCATCTCGAATCCCACGAGCTTCCTCGACACCCCTTCATTCTTCTGCTTCAGCAGGAAATCCTTGTTGATGAAATGCTTTTGGTCGGTGAACTTCGTGATCCATCCCAGTCCCGCTTCGATCGGCGACGTGGTATCGTTGATGTCGTTCCCGTAAAGGCAGTATCCCATCTCCAGGCGCAGCGTATCCCTCGCCCCCAGTCCGATGGGCTTGATGCCGTATTCCCGGCCGGCTTCAAAGACCGCCTTCCAGATGGCGGGTCCGTCGGCATTGGACATATAGATCTCGCATCCGCCCGAGCCGGTATAGCCGGTCGTGGAGAAGATCACATCCTTCACCCCGGCAAAATCCAGCTTCTTGAAGGTGTAATATTCCATGTCGGTGATCTTCGTGCCGGTGAGCTGCTGCATGGCTTTCAGGGCCAGCGGTCCCTGGACCGCCAGCTGCGCGATCTCGTCGGAAGCGTTGTAGAGGGTGGCGCCCATCTTGTTCTGGCGGTTGCACCATTCCCAGTCCTTGTCGATGTTCGCCGCATTGACCACGAGCAGGTAAGTTTCTTCATTGATCCGGTAGACCAGCAGGTCGTCCACGATCCCGCCCCGGTCGTTCGGGAAGCAGGAGTACTGGACCTTGCCGTCCACCAGCCTGGAGGCGTCGTTGGAGGTGACCCATTGAACGAAGTCGAGGGCCTTCGGGCCTTTCACCCAAAACTCCCCCATATGGGAAACGTCGAACACCCCGACCCCTTTGCGGACAGTTTCGTGTTCGGCGTTGACGCCTTCAAATTGCACCGGCATGTTATATCCGGCAAAAGGGACCATCTTAGCGCCCATCGCGATGTGAAAGGAAGTAAAAGCAGTGTTTTTCATGAGCCAGCGGGTTTTAATACGAAGCAAATGTAGAAAAAAATAGAGAGGTGAGGCCGGGCCGGAACCATTATTGCTAATTTTTGTACAGGGATAAGTCGGTTGCCGGGTAAAGGTTTGCGCAAGAAATTATTATTTTTACCAGTTGATTCTCTTTCCCAAAAGACCGGTCCGGATGATCTCTCTCTACACTTTTCGCAACACTCCCCGCTGGGTGATCTTTTGCATCGACCTGGCGGTAGTGGTCTTTTCCGTCATCCTGGCGTACCTGCTGCGGTTCAATTTCACGATCCCCCCTGAAGAGCTGCACTCGTTCCCGAAGGTCCTGCTCTTCATCTTCCTGGTCAGGGCGGTCAGTTTTCTCATCTCCCGGACCTATGCCGGGATCATCCGCTATACCACCACGGCAGATTCTATACGCGTGGTTATAACGGTCCTTTCCGGCTCTTTATTTTTCTGCCTGACCAATATTGTGACCTTCTTTATGATCGGCCGGTTCTTTTTCGTCCCGTTCTCCATCATCATCATCGATTTCCTGGTCACCAGCTTTGCCATGCTGGCCTTCCGGGTCCTGGTCAAAGTGGCCTACCTCGAGCTCAGGAACGCACCGCTTGCAAATGCCAGCGTGATCATTTACGGAGCCGGACCGGAAGGGATCACGGTCAAGCATGTGCTGGAAGGCGATATGACTACCCGTTTCCGGGTCACGGCTTTTCTGGATGATAACCCGGCCAAGGTGGGAAAGAAGCTGGAAGGCGTCGACATTCACAGCCCCGTTAATCTGGAAGAGATCCTGGAAACCTCGGGCGTTTCCCGCCTGATCCTGACGATCCCTCATTTCTCCCCGGAGCAGAAGCAGCAACTGGTGGATAAATGCTTCGCTTACAACGTCAAGGTGATGACGGTGCCCCCGGTCATGAACTGGATCAACGGGCAGCTGCGGGTCAGCCAGATCAAGGACCTGAACATCGAAGACCTGCTGGAGCGCGAGGAGATCCGGCTGGACGAAAAAGAGATCCGCGACGACCTGGCCGGGAAGAAAATACTCATCACCGGTGCGGCCGGCTCCATCGGCAGCGAGATCGCAAGGCAGGCGGCCCGGTTCAGCCCGGCCCGGCTGCTCCTGCTCGACCAGGCCGAAACAGCGCTCCATGAATTGCAGATGGAATTCGGGGCGCAGCTGCCGGAGGTGGATGCCGGATTCCTTATCATGGACATCTGCAACGAATCCCGCATGGAGAAGGCCTTCCGGGAAGAACGACCGGATATCGTATATCACGCGGCGGCCTACAAGCATGTCCCGGTGATGGAAAGCCACCCGGCGGAAGCCATCCTCACCAACGTGCTGGGGTCCCGGATCCTGGCCGACCTTTCCAGGAAGTACGGCGTGAGCAAGTTCATCATGATCTCCACCGATAAAGCCGTGAATCCCACCAGCGTGATGGGGGCCTCCAAGCGGATCGCGGAGATGTATACCCAGTCGCTCGACAGCACGGGGAAAACGAAATTCATCACCACCCGCTTCGGGAATGTGCTGGGGTCGAACGGATCGGTGATCCCGCTCTTCCGCCGGCAGATCGAGAAGGGCGGCCCGGTCACCGTCACCCACCCGGAGATCACAAGGTTTTTCATGACCATCCCCGAAGCCTGCCAGCTTGTCCTCAACGCAGGCGCTATCGGGAAGGGCGGCGAGATCTTCATCTTCGATATGGGGAAATCGGTGAAGATCCTGGACCTGGCCCGGAAGATGATCCGGCTGTCGGGAGTGGAGCATGAGAAGGATATCCAGATCAAATTCACCGGCCTGCGTCCCGGGGAGAAACTTTATGAAGAGCTGCTGAACCGCGAGGAAAATACCCTGCCTACCCATCACCCCCTGATCCTCATCGCCAAGGTGAAGGACTATGACGCGAAGCAGACCGCCCGCCAGATCGGGGAATTGATCGTTCTCTCGGAAACCGGTTCCGATGTCGAGATCGTCCGGAAGATGAAACAGATCGTTCCGGAATACAAGAGCCGGAGCTCGGTGTTCGAACAGCTCGACTGATCATTTCCATCCCGATAATTTCCGTGTACTTTATAAAATCAGGCGTTCCAAAAATATTCCGGGACCAATTGCAATGCATTAAAAATGTTTTATATTTGTCCTTAATCAAACCAAAACTAACCTTAAACCAATCCCCATGAAAAACCTCAGACCCCTTGCCACCATCGGCATTTTACTCCTTGCCGTGCTGGTGATTGCCACCAGCTGCAAGAAAAAAAGTGATGACACCACCCCTACGAATCCGAGTTTCACGATGAGTTCCACCCCGGATCCGAATGATGTAGATGCGGTCTATTTTATGTTCAAATGCACCAACATGGATATCAAGCTGACCAAGGTCGTTATCTCGGATCCGCTTACCCTTTTCAGCGACACCTATGATTGCCAGGGAGCCAGCTATCTTCAGAACATAGCTTACATGATCAATTACTCTTACACCAAGGAAACGGGGAACTGGAATTTTCAGTTTACAGGGAACCGCTCGTCCGACGGTTCAGGATTCGTAGTCACTGCCCCCTTGTATATTTCAAAGTAAACAGGGCCGGGTTACAAAAAAGGGCGTCCGTAAAGACGCCCTTTTTTATTGGGATCATTTGGTCTTATCAGGATAAGGAGGCGGAGGCGGCAGCTCTTTCGGCCAGCTCTTCAGTTCGTCGAGGACCACCTCGATCGCTTTATTCAGCTGCTGGTCCTCGCCGGCATATTCCTTCGCCGGGTCATTGTCAACATAGATATCGGGTTCCACGCCGTGCCCTTCGATGATCCATTCCTTTCCTTCGTTATCGTACGGGGCAAATTCAGGCTTGCGCATGGTGCCCCCGTCCACGAACGGGATACCCCCGCGGATCCCGACCACGCCACCCCAGGTGCGTTCGCCGATGACCTTCCCGATCTTCAGCTTCTTGAACTGGTATGGGAACAGGTCGCCGTCGGAGGCGGAATAGTTGTCGATGAGCAGGACTTTCGGTCCCCATTCCATGTCGAGACGGCCGGGATGGGAGCCGGTATTGCGGGACATCTCGATCATGGTCATCTCGCGGTTCAGCCGCTCGATGATCATCGGGGAAACATTCCCGCCGCCATTCCCGCGGTCGTCGATGATCAGGGCCCGCTTGGCCAGCTGAGGATAGAAGTGCTTTACGAACTCGTTCAGCCCTTCGGGACCCATATCGGGGATATGGATGTATCCCACTTGTCCGTTGGTGGCGTCGCTCACTTTCTTGATATTGTTCTGGACCCACTTGTAATAGTAAAGCTGTTCCTCATTATCGGTGGGCACCACGATGATCTTGTGGGCGCCGTCGGGACCGGCCTTGCCGTTCACCGTCAGCTCCACCTGGTCGCCGGCAGTATTCACGAGGGATTCGTAAATATCGGTCATGTCCTTCGTGGATTTCCCGTCGACGGCAATGATATAGTCCCCTTCTTTCACATCCACGCCGAGCTCGGTGAGCGGGGAGCGGGTATCCCTGGTCCAGTTCTCGCCTTTCAGGATCTCGTCGATCTTATAATAGCCGGAAGCATCCCTGGAGAGCCGGGCTCCCAGGAGTCCCAGCTTCACCCGGGCGGGCTGCAGACGGTCGCCGCCTTCGATATAGGTGTGGCCGGTGCTCAGTTCGCCTACCATCTCGCCGAGAATATAGTTCAGGTCATGGCGGTTGTTGATATACGGCACCAGCGCCTCATACTTTTTCTGGATGCCAGCCCAGTCGACCCCCGACATATTCGGTGCAAAATAGAAATACTTCATCTGGCGCCAGGCTTCGTGGAAGATCTCGCTCCATTCCGCTTTCAGGTCCACCATGACCTTCATATTCGAAAGGTCGGCCCAGTCCTTGACATCGATCTTGCTCCTCGGGAGATCGATGACCGCATATTTTCCCTGGGCGGTGACCAGCATCTTCTTGGTATCGGCGGAGATCACGTAATTGTTGAAGTCGCCCAGCGGGCTTTCCTTCTTATCTTTCAGGCTGAACATCATGAGGGTGGATTTTTCCCCTTTTCCGCCGGCTTTGACATAATAAACATTGTCGCCCACCTCGCTCACATTCCAGTAGGAGCCCGCATCGATCGGCAAAGCCACGATGCGTCCGACGATCCCGTCGAGGTCAACATTCACGGTAACTTCCGCCTTGGCCTCGGCAGGCTTTCCCTCTTCCTTTTTACCTTCCTTTTTATCTTTCCCTTCATCGGGCTTGGCTTCCCCGGCGGGTTTCTCCTCCGGCTTCACGGCCACTTCATCATTTTCCGGCGCAAAGGGCGACGGGGTCTTCTTGGCAAGCGTCAGGAAATAGACTTTGGTCATATCCTCATACGCATGGTTCCATTCCGTCCAGGAGTAAATGGGGTTGAAATCGCGGTTGGAGGTGAAGAACAGGTATTTCCCATCGAGGCTGAATGCCGGGTTGGTGCAGTCGTACCAGCCGTCGGTGACGGCGGTCTTCGTCTTTGAAGCCAGCTCGAACAAATAGATCTTCGTGGCCGCATTGCGGTCGGGACGTGCATAGGCGATCCATTTGCTGTCGGGTGACCAGTCGAAATCGGTGAATTCCCAGTCGGTCGCCTGGTCCACCGGGGTCACCTCTTTGGAGGTGATGTCCACATACTGCAGCCGCAGCAGCTTGTCGGCCCAGAGCAGCTTTTTGCTGTCGGGAGACCAGATAGGCGCATACCGGTATGTATCCGCATCCCGGGTGATCTGTTCGGGTTGCGAAGTGCCGTCCTGTTTCAGGATATAGATCTCGTTATCGCCGCTCTGGTCGGAGATGTACGCGATGTATTTCCCGTCGGGCGACCAGGCCACATCCCGCTCATGCACTCCGGAGCTCTGTGTCAGGTTCCGCGTGATCCCGGTCTTGGCGGGAACGGTCCAGATATCGCCCCGGGCATCGAAGCAGATCCGCTTCCCGTCCGGCGCCAGCGAGTACGAGTTAATGAGCTTGCCCGCATCCTTGAGCTGGCTGCGGCTGGTGATCAGGTCGGTGGGGATGCGGATGTCGAGCTTTACCGCTTTCTGGGTGGCCAGGTCGAAAACATAAATATATCCTCCGTTCTCGAACACGATGGCATTGTCTCCCAGCGACGGGAACTTGATATCGTAGTCGGTGAACTGCGTCACCTTTTTCGTCTCTTTCGTTTTGAGGTCATATACAAAGAGGTTCATGATCCGGTCGCGGTCGGAGCAGAAATAGATCTTGTCCCCGGTCCACATCGGGAAGATATCCTGCGCCGGGTTGTTGGTGATGTCCTCGACCTGCTTGGTCTTGAAATCGTAGATCCAGATATCGTCGGCCATGCCGCCGCGGTAGTATTTCCAGGTGCGGAATTCGCGGAAAACGCGGTTATAGGCCAGTTTCGACTTATCGGGCGAATAGCTGCAGAAGCCTCCGCTCGGCAGCGGGAGCTCTTCCGGGAGACCCCCGTTCACGCTGGCCAGGAACAGCTGCCCCTTGAAGTCATTGAACGACTGCTTCCTCGACCGGAAGACGATATTTTCATTGTCCTTCCAGGTCATCACGATGTTGTTCGGTCCCATGCGGTCGGAGATATCGTCGCGTCCCAGGGTGGCGGTATAGGTAAGCCGCTTGGGAGTGCCGCCTTCCGCGGGGATCATAAAGACTTCGGTATTGCCGTCATACTGACCGGTGAAGGCGATGTTCTTCCCGTCGGGTGAGAAGCGGGAGAACATCTCATAGCCGGTCTCGTCGTTGGTGAGCTTCCGGGCCACCCCGCCCTGGCGGTCCACCGTATAAAGGTCGCCGGCATAGGTGAACACCACCTGGTTCCCGTGGATCGCCGGGAACCTCATCAGCCGGGCTTCGTCGTTAGGGGTTGCCCCCGCGTTCTTTTCCTGTGCCCATACGGGCCCCAGGAGTATTACTGCTAAAATTGCAATGAGAATTCGTTTCATAAAAACAGGATTTTTGTCAGGAATTTGATTTTAGGCCTCAAAGATATTGATAAAATCCTGCCCGGATTTGTGAAAACGGTAAAATCCCTTAAAAATCCGGTAAGATGGCGTATGTATAGTTTTTAATTGCCCCTGATCAGGGTATTTCTGATGTCAGGTGTATCATATTTTAAACCATCAAACGGCTTAACCTTTAAAAAATGAATTATTATAAATGCATTTCGATGATCCTGTTGATTTCCCTTGCCTCCTGCAATAGGAATAAAGAGGTTCATAATTATATTCCGCAGAATATCAAGGATGCAGCATTATTTGAAAAGAACAGCTATTGGGTTTTCCTGAATGAAAGAACATTAGAAGCCGATTGCACCTATGTGAAATTCGATCCGGAATTTTTTTCTGTCCCCTATATGGGAAATTCAACCTTTGAAGGAATTGAGATCCTATTTGACGGTAAACCTTTTATCACTGAAACTCTCCATGTGGATTTCGTTGACCTTGAAACAACATTGGCTGATTTTCATGTTATTACAGACTCAAATAATGATGAAACATTGGATTCCTTATATATTAATGCCAATAAATTCTTTAAGGTGTCACATCATCGCATGACGATGTTAACCTATGCAAACGATTCGATTATAGTTGACAGCTATTTGGTTCCTCATGTCGGGATCGTTAAATTGTCAAAAAGAGAGCTGGGGACGGATACGACCTACAGCGTATTACGCTGGAAAGTGATCCAATGACCACGGTCCTGCAACAGCGGTTTGCCCTGCTTTACGCTAAATAAATATTTTCTACCTTAGTCGCTTATTTATATTCCGTGATTAAAAAACGGGATTTTCTGTTTCTCCTGTTTTTCCTGCCATCAGTAAGCAATGGCCAGCTTTATGTCGGGCTACAAGCCGGATACGGTTATTTTGATATCCTTCAGAATCAGTCCGGGGTCACGTATTCAAATACGGTGGATCATTTCCTGCTGACCCTCGAGGCCGGGGAAGAAATAACCCAGCATTTCACGGTCGCCATCGGAGCCAAATATCTGAACCAGGCCTATCACGTAAATGCAAATACCGGAGGTCTGGGAGGAGGGGAAGAGGTGGACCTCTCCGTTCATTACGGCCTCCTGAATTTCATATTTAAACCCGAGTACGTGTTCGGTAAGAAGGTCAAAGGCATTGTTTATCCGGGAATCCTGGTGGGTATCGTACTTCATTCGACCCAGGAAGGGACCAAAACTTCCTGGAGCATGTCGTCTCCCGCCGTGACGACGGATACGGTCAGCGGATCGGCTCACTCTCTTTTTCAATTCACCAATTTCGGTTTTCTTATCGGACTGGGATGCGAAATTCCCGTGAGCAACAGTTTCTCCTTCATTATCGAAAATGAGACCAGCATCACGCTTACCGGACCCTCCATAGGATCCGGTTCTTCGCATTTCCTGAACATAGACCTGGAAGTCGGATGCCTCTATCACCTGTAAAAGCGGGCAGGGTGTAGCTCTCGGGGAAAAATTGTACTTTTGAATTTTGGGGGAAGGTGATGAGATCCGACAGGAATAAAGTTTAGCGTTCAAGTAATACTGAAAAGTCAATAGTGAAAACCCTTAAACCCTTAAACCCCTAAACCCCTAAACTCTTAAACCCCTAACCCAATCATGATAGACGTCTTCTTCGAACCCGGAC
>DATJQF010000019.1:0-16582 GCA_035505995.1 Bacteroidales bacterium | reverse complement strand
GTCATTTTATTTCAGAAAGTATCCAGTCTGAGATCTTCTCCAGTACGGCCGGTGCGATCGTTTCTTCGATCTTTCCGTATTCATCCGGGGCGCCGGTCGTGGCAGTCTGGAAGAGATGGTTCAGCTTCGGGAACAGCACGGTCTCGTAATGTGAATTCCCGGCGAAGATCAGCGCCCGCTCAATGGCTTCCAGGTTCTCTTTCGGGGGGACCTGCAGATCCAGCTCGCCGTCGAGCGCCAGCACCGGGCAGGAGACCTTTTCCAGGTAGAGGAAGGGATTTAACGCCACGAAGGTCCGCAGCCAGGGTGCGACCAGGGTCTTTGCCTGCATCTCAAGCTCTTTCTCACTGGCAACCGTATCTCCTTTCTTCTGCTGTTCCCGGTTGCTTTTCTGCAGGATGGCGAGGATTTTCTTCTCCGCTTTCCCGGTGTCCTTTTCCTTCTTCAGGACCGAATAGATGCGGCCGTTGAGCTTTTGCGCTTCGGCGATCTCCCGGTCGTTCATCCCGCTGGCTTTACCGATCAACGCGGTCTGCTCCAGCAGCAGCTTGTCTCCCGGCACGGCGGTCCCGGCCATCAGGACGATGAAACCGATCTCCTTATTCGAAGCGGCATTCAGGGAAGCAATGATGGCGCCCTCGCTGTGGCCGATCAACCCGATCTTCCCGGTATCCGCTTCCTTGCGGGTCTTCAGGTAATAGAACGCCGCCAGGGCATCGGTGGCGAAGTCGAACGTGGTGCCGGCAGAGAAATTCCCGGTCGATTTGCCGATCCCGCGGTCATCATAGCGCAGCACGAGGATCCCGTGACGCGTCAGCCAGTCGGCCAGGAGCAGGAACGGCTTATGCTGGAAGATCTCCTCGTTCCGGTCCTGGGGCCCCGAGCCGGTGATCAGCACCGCAGCCGGGAAAGGTCCCGTTCCCTCAGGAATAGTGAGCGTTCCGGACAGCGTATTTCCTCCCTGGGCATTGGGAATGGATACCTCCTCCGTAAGGTAAGGGAACGGCGGCTTAGGTTCCTGCGGGCGGTTCACGGCATAGGGTTTTTCCTGGTGAATCACCGTCAACGGGAAAGAATAGGGTCCCTGGGCCCATGTGCCCTCCATCCTTCCCTCGTCCTTCAGGATCCTGGCTTTATAAACGCCGTTCAGCTTTCGGGAATATACTAAGACGGAATCTTCCCGGAAGCTGACCTTTGAAGTGGGAAGATCCTTTGCTCCCTGGTCGGGACTGTCGATGGTGACGGTCAGACTGTCTTTTTCGTTGAAGCTGAAATTGAGGATGAAGGTGAGCTCCAGCGACTGGACCTTCAGCTTGCCTAACCAGCTGCCGGTGAGAAAACCGTGTTCCCCGCCGGTTTGAGGGAATGCATGCAAGGAGAGGAGAATTCCTGCGGCTGCCGGCAGGAAGAGTCTCGACAGGGTCTTCATGATAAAAAGATTATTTGCCTATTTGATTCACGATAGTGGATGCAAAGGTATTCGAATAAGCGGCGAAAAATCCGACGGCACCGTTGCTGACATTCCCTTGTACGTTCGCAGGGGGACCCTGAAAGAAGGGAATATTGAACCCGGCCGACTGGACCTGCATGATAAAGTTATAATATTCCTTGGTAATGCCCGACATTTGCAGGGTGACTTTATCCCGGTAATGCAGCCTCATACGGGTGTCGTCATTGTTGATATAATAAACGCCCACCCCGTTGATATAACTCCCGTTGATGTACTTATCGTCCGACACACTCACTTTATTGATGGAATCCGACAGGAGCGTGTCGTTCCGGTAAACGTTGAACATGTAATAATTCACCTCGTTCCCCGGCTCCTGCGCATAACATTTTATCACCCAGATGCCGTTCCTTCCCAGATCCTGACGAAATTCCACGCCGATGGAATCCAGGCGGGCCACATGGACCAGCTCGCAGGAGGCCTGGTAATCGGACAGCTTGTTGATGGGCTCGGCAAGCGAGATGTGCAGTGTGTAGTCGTGCCCGGTCCTGCCGAAAAATCCCGGGCCGGTGCTGTATTTCCCCGATATGCCCGGCTCGGTCTCGTGGAGAGCATAGGTGGTATCCCCGTCGCTGAGCGTCACAGTTGCATCCACCACCTTCGGGGAGGGCTGGTTATAGAAATAATCCGCCGTTTTGGTCAGGGTGATTGTATAGACCGTTGTATCGGTGCTCACAGAGCCATCCACCACCAGCCGGGTATAGGTATCGTTCACCTTCACGTCGATCCTTTCGGTGCAGGCGGTGATCGCAAACAGGATAAGGGTATAGGGGATGAGCTTTTTCATGTCACTGGAAGTGAAAGTTAAAGGTTACCGAGGGGACCACTCCGAACAGGTAAATCTTTTCAGCATAGGTCACATTCGGGTCCTGGTTGTCCTGCTCAAACGTGATCGCCCAGGTATTGTGACGGTCATATACATTATAGACCGACAGGTTGAGATCCCAGGTGAACCGTCTGCCCGGCTTCTCTTTCGAATAAAAGGTAAGCGACAGGTCGAGCCGGTGGTAATCCGGGTAGCGGTAGGCATTGCGGTCGGAATAGATCGGGATGATCTTGCCGCCGATCACAGCGCGCCCGGTCGGGAAGGTGACCGGCGTGCCGGTGGCATAGATCCAGTTCAGGGAAGCCGTGAACCGCTTGCTGATCTGGTAATTGTATACGATCGCCAGGTTATTGGGATGGTCGTAGGGCGCCGGGTAGGGATTTCCATTATTGATATCGGGGATCTGGCGAAAGGTCCTCGACCAGGTATAGCTGATCCAGCCGTTCATCTTCCTTTCGTTCAGCCGGATCAGGAATTCCAGTCCGTAAGACCAGGCGTCGCCCGTTCGGATCTCGCCTTCGAGCTTGGGATTGAGGATGAGATCCGCAAAATCTTTGAAATCGATCACATGCTGCATCCACTTGTAATATCCTTCCACGGAGGTCTCGATCGTATTATGCCGGAAGTTCCTGAAATACCCGAGAGCCACCTGGTCGGCGATCTGGGGCTTTACATTCGGGCTGGCGGGGAACCAGATATCCAGGGGGGTGCCGATGGTGGAATTCTGGGCAAGCTGCAGGTACTGGTAGGTGCGGGCATAGCTGGCCTTGAAAGAATTTTTATCATTAACCTCGAAAAGGATCCCCAGTCTCGGCTCGATCCCCCAATACGTGTTATAGAAGATCCCTGTACGGTACACCGTGGAATCAATGGCGATATACTGGGAGTTATAATGGTACACCGTGCCGGGGCCCGTGTTCTGGAACATCGACAGGCGAAGCCCGTATTTGAATGTCAACCAGCGGAGCGCCCGTTGCTCGTTGCCTGCATACACACCGGTTTCCAGCGAATAGTTGTGCGGGACATGCACCTCGATCACGGCCGATTCATTCCCGGTGCCTTTGGCTACGCCGGGATCGATCATATGATAGGTGGCCGAAGCCCCGAAGCGGATGGTATTGTTCGGGTTCAGGTAATAGCTGAGATCGCCCTTTACGCCGATATCCTGCAGGCTCGACTGCCAGTCGAAGGAGGTGGTCTGCCCGGGCGGCGAGCCCAGGTAATACCGGTAATCGGTGTACAGGGCGGTGAAATTCCCGAAAAGCCTCTTGGAGAAAAGGTGGTTCCACCGGACCGTCCCGGTGCCATTGCCCCATTGCAGGTTGGCAAAATTATTTTTGAATACGTCACGGCCGAAATACCCGGAAATAAAGAAGGCATTGTTGTCGTCGATCCGGTAATTGAGCTTGGCGTTGAAATCGTAGAAATAAAGCTTGTTATGCTGCAGCGCCGGGTTACTCGAGAGGGGCAGGAAGAGATCGGCATAGGTGCGGCGGCCGCTGACGATGAACGACATGCGGTCTTTCAGGATGGGTCCTTCCACGGTCAGGCGGCTGGCGATGATGCCGATGCCGCCGGTCACTTCGAACTGCTTGGAGTTGCCCTCGTCCATATGAATGTCGAGCACCGAAGAGAGCCTTCCCCCGTAAGATGGCGGGATATCTCCCTTGTACAGGGTGACGTCCTTGACCGCATCGTTGTTGAAGACGGAGAACAGCCCCATCAGGTGGGAGGCATTATAGACGGTAGCATCGTCGAGCAGGATCAGGTTCTGGTCGGGAGCGCCCCCCCGGACGCTGAACCCGTTGGTCCCCTCGCTGACCGTCTGAACACCGGGAAGCATCTGGATAGCCTTGATCACATCGACTTCCCCCATCAGCGCGGGGATCTGCTGGATGGTCTTGGTGTCCATCTTGAAGGTGCTCATTTCAGGGCGGCTGACATTCTGGTTGTCTTTCTCGCTGGTGATCTCAACTTCCTTGAGCGTTTGTGCGCTGGGGGTGAGCTCTATGGTGATTTTCTGGTCCGCCTGCAGGACAATTTTCTTTTCCTCGCTCCGGTAACCGATGAAGGAATAAACCAGGGTATAGGTGCCGGGCTTGAGGGTAAGCGAATAATTCCCGTAAACATCCGATGCCGTTCCGGTCTTCAGTTCCTTCACGAAAACCGTCGCCCCGATGAGGTTTTCGCCATTGGATTTATCCGAGATCTTCCCGCTGATGGTATAGTGCTTGTCGGGCACGTTGTCTGCTCCTGATTTCGGGGTGAACGACCACAGGCAGCATACTGTCAGGAGGCAGGCAACGAACTTCATAGAGAACTACTAACGGGGAAGTTAAAAGGATAGTATCTGTCTGGCGGCCGCCAGGATCTTTTCATCATCCGGCAGGATGGCCTTCTCCAGGATGCGGTTGAATCCTACCGGGGTATTTTCCGAACCGACGCGGAATACAGGAGCATCCAGGGAGGTAAAGGCTTCCCGCTGGATCATCGCGGCCAGCTCGGCCCCGAAACCCGAGAATACCTTGTCTTCGTGGACCACCAGCGCCCGGCCGGTCTTTTTCACGGAGTTGAGGATGGTTTCTTTATCCAGCGGCACCAGCGAGCGGATGTCTACGACTTCCGCTTCCCTGCCGTCTTCGGCCGCCAGCTTTTCCGCCACACGCAGGCACATATGGGTGGGATTCCCGTAGGTGATCAGGCTCAGGTCGCTGCCTTCCCGGCGGATCCTGGCTTTTCCGAAGGGCACTTCAAAGTCATCCGGCACGGGAGCTTCCGCTACGGGATCATTATAGAGCGCCTTGGGTTCCAGGAACATCGTCGGGCCTTTCGACCGGATGGACGTCCGGAGCAGCCCGGCCGCATCGTCGGCGAAGGAAGGCACCACCACCCGCAGTCCCGGAAGCGTGGTAAAGGTCCCTTCCAGGTTCTGGCTGTGGTACAGTCCGCCCCCTATGTATCCCCCGGAAGCCAGCCGGATGGTGACGTTGGGCGTGAACTTGCCGTTGGTGCGCCAGTATTCGTGGGAAATTTCTACAAGTTGCTCGATCGCGGGCCAGAAATAGTCGGCAAACTCAGCCCCTTCGATCACGATCCGGATCTTTTCGCTGAACCGGCTCATCCCGTCGGCCGTGCCGGTGATATAATCCTCGGCGATCGGTCCGTTGAAGATCCGCTGATGCCCGAACTCGGCCAGCATTCCTTTGGTCACGTTGAACACGCCGCCTTTTTCCCCGCTGGCGACATCCTGTCCCCACAGGAAGGTATCAGGATTCAGCCGGAATTCCGCCTTCAGGGTCTCGTTCAGCGCCTGGATCATCCTGAACCGCTTGCCGGAACCGTCGGGAATGCCGTCCGGATACTTCGTCGAAACATAGGGTTCCGGGAGGACGAACCGGTAGATGCTGTCGGGCGAAGGATCCGGCGCGGCCAGGGCCGCCTTATGAGCGGCCGAGATCTCCTGCTTCACCTGCTCGTCGATGGCAGCCAGCTCTTCTTCGCCGAAGATCCCCGAATAGGTAAGGATCGAGCGGAACTTGGCATAAGGATCCAGGAGATGCATCTCGTCCAGCTCCTCCGGTTCGCGGTACAGCTCCTGGCGGTCGCTGTTCGAATGGGAGCCCATCCGGATGCAGTTGGCATGCACGATCACCGGTTTCCCTTCGGCCAGAACATACTCTTTTGCCTTGTGCATGGCGTTCATCGCGTTGAAGATATCCTTCCCGTTGCAATAGATCACATGCAGGTTCTTGAATGCAAGGAAGTTGTCGGCCGCCCTCGGGTTGGCGGTCTGCTCATGCTTCGGGACGGAGATCCCGTAGCCATTGTCCTGGAACACGAAAATGACCGGCAGTTCTTCCCGGCTTGCCCCGTTAATGGCTTCATATACAAATCCTTCGGAAACTGCCGACTCCCCGGTGGAAGAGATCACCACGCCGTGGGTGCCGTAATACTTCAGGGCACGCGCAAGGCCGGCGGCATGCTGGGAGTGGTTCCCGACCGCCGAGGAAACATTCTGGATATGCCATTCGGGCTTGGAGAAATGGTTCGACATGTGTCTCCCGCCGCTGGATACGTCTTCCGCCTTGGAAAGTCCGTTGAAGATGATCTCCCGGGCGGTGAGGCCGGCCGAGATCACCGTCAGCATATCCCGGTAATAGGGGAAAAGGTAGTCGGTCTCCCGGTTGAAAACCTGACCGATGGCCAGCTGGATGCCGTCGTGACCGGCATACGGGGCATGGTACGACCATCCCAGCGCCTGCTTCAGGTAGTTGGGGGCCCGTTCGTCCAGCTTTCTTCCCAGCGTGAGCAGGTAGTACCACTTCTTCAGGGTATCCTTCGGCGTATTCCGGATGGTGAATTTCTTGTCTTCCTTCCGGATGGATAATTGCTTGAACCGTTCATTGCTCATGATCGGATGATTTTAAACTCCCCGTTCTCGTTCAGCTTGATGATCTGCGACGGACGGAATTGCCGGACCACATCCTGGTAAAGGTTCACCACATAATCCACCTGCCCGAGGATATCCTGCGAGATCTTGTTGAAGGTCAGCGGGGGATCTTCCCCCGATATATTGGCAGAAGTCGATACGATCGGCTTTCCCAGCTTCCGGATCAGGCTTTTGCAGAAATCATTCCCCGAGATCCGGATCGCAAGGGAGCCGTCCTTCCCGATCACATTCTTCGCGATGTTCCTGGCATTCGGGTAAATGATCGTCAGGGGCCGGTGCACTTTCCGCATCAGGTCCCAGGCGATGTCCGGGACGGTTCCGACATAATCCTGGAGCCTCGAAGTATCGTCCAGCAATACGATCAGGCTTTTGTTCTCCATGCGCTTCTTGATGCGGTAGATCTTGTCGACCGCCTTTTCGTTGGTCGCATCACAACCGATTCCCCAGACCGTATCGGTCGGGTACAGCAGCGTGCCCCCTTTTTCCAGCACTGCGAGCGATTTTCGGATCTCCTCTTCCATGGTTCAGGCAACAGGCTTTTATTTGCGGGTGCAAAGTTACGACTATCCGCAGGAAAATATTCGCCCGCGGGCTCATTTATCTTCCTGCCCTGCCCGGAAAGTTTTCAGCCACGGTATTGATTCTCAGGAAAAATTGATTATATTTAACAAATTTTAATAGCCAAGACCATGAAGCACATTTTACTTCTTTTTCTGATTTTGTCAGGCTGGAGCATATCTCCGGCAATGGCACAGAAACCCGGGAGAAAAATGCATGATCTCCCCATCGACAGCCGGATGCCTTGCGGGATCCCCTCCCTCAACGATGCTGTCAGCCTCCTTCATAACCCGCAGACCAGTTCCGGATGGTGGCTGCGCGATTCCACCTGGTACTCACAATGGAATACCAGTAACACTGCCTGGGATCTTTATGAGCGGGAACTCGATACCTACAACCCGAACGGATCCATCCAGGAGATCCTGTACCTGAATTTAAATGAGGTCACCCATGCCTGGGATAACTGGACCCGGTATACCTATAATTATTATCCTTCCGGGAACCAGCAGCGAACGCAGGTCCAGGCCTGGTCGGTGAACGGTGGGGTATGGAAGACTTTTACTTACTATCATTACAATACGATCGGTCAGTCCGATACCACCTACTTTAAAACCTACAACCGGACCCTGGACAAATTCATGGACGGAATGGAATACATCTATACGTACAACGGGAACGGACAATACCTCCTGACTTACGGCCTGCGACTGGATACCGCCACGTCCACCTGGAAGAACTGGATAAAGAATATTTATACCTACAACGGGAACAACCAGCTTACCGAAACAGTTTCGCAGGATTGGGACAACGGACTCAACGACTGGATGAATAGCGAAAAAACGGATTATTCTTACGACGGCAACGGGTATGCCACCGGGTATATGGAATACACCTGGGACAGCGGGGGCAATACCTGGGACAATTACGCCCGGGCCACCTATACCAATGATCCCCAGGGACACCGCACCCAGGAGCTTTTTGAGTTTTGGGATAACGGCTCCCTGGCGTGGGTGAACGATCAGTTAACCACATATTATTATAATGGCAATTTCCAGCTGACCGAATATTACATACAGGATTGGGATGACGTGAGCCATGTCTGGATCAACTCTGACAAAGAGACCTATTCCTATTACCCGAATGGCGCGTATGATGAATATTACCAATATATATGGAACCCCAATACGCTGGCGTACATGGATGTTTATTATCTGTTGACCGATTCGCTGGGATACGGGGAAAGCTACTATGTGAAGAGCCTGGATTACGGGACTTATCAATATACCTCCGGATACCAGTATATCTACAGTTATACCTCGTTTCACGGGATCCTGGAATCATTGGAACAGCTCCTTAATATTAATACCTTGGACTGGTATGACTACTCCCGCAGGCAGGATACCTATGACGGGAACCAGAACTGCACGGTGGAGCTCGACCAGAACTACGACACCATTACTCACAACTGGACCAACATCTTCAAGCAGGAGCATTTTTATTTCTATACGACAGGGATCCGGCAGATCCCGGGCGTATCGGGGTATTGCTTTTTCTCCAACCCGATGAAAGCCGGAACAGCCGTCTCCTGCCCGAACCTGGATCCGGACGGGAATTATCAGCTCAACCTGATGAACATGCAGGGGCAGCTGGTCTTTTCCACACCGGTCCATGCCGGCGAATCCTTCACCCTGCCGGATAACCTGGCAGCCGGCATGTATTTCATGCAACTGATGGAAGGAGGAGGGGTGAAAGCCAGTGGAAAGATAATTGTGACCAGGTAAATTTACAACCTCTCAGTAAGGTTTTCTATCCGGATTTCCTTCGCACAACGAAAATGCTTCTCGGGGCAGGCGGGAAGTCCGTGAAGTCCGCAGGGGCGGCAATACAGCTTTTCCGGAATTTCCACGACCGCGGAATCGTCCGACAACGGACCGAATCCGAACGAAGGGAGCGTGGAGCAATACACGGCCGTGACCGGCGCGTTCACTGCCGAGGCCAGGTGCAGGGGTGCGGAATCGTTGGTGAAATTCATGGCTGCATCCTTCATCAGGGAGGCCGATTGCAGGAAGGTCAGTTTGCCGGCCAGGCTGACCGCTCCCGGATGACCGGCAGCTTTTATCACCTCTTCACAGATCTTCTGATCATTGGAAGAACCCAGCAGGTAGATCTTTGCCGTGCCGTCTATCGCCCGGATGAGCTCCGCCCACCGCTCAGGGGGGAATTGCTTGGTGAACCAGAGCGAGGCCGGAGAGATCGTGTAGTATTTCCCCCGCTTATAAGCTGCGACCGCTTCCGCATCCGCCGGGGTCGGGTACAGTGCCGGCCTTGCTTTGGAGGTATCGGTTATTTTCCCGATAAGCCGGAGGTTCCGGTCGCACTCATGCACTCCCTCCGCGATCTCGTGAGCGATGCGCTCTGTAAAAAAGAACCGGAAGGGATTCTTGGAAAAGCCGATCCTGGTCGCGGCTCCCGACAGCGCGGTGATCAGCCCGGTGGAAGTAAAGCGCTGGATATTGATCACCGTGTCGTATTTTTTTCTTCTGATTTTCCATATCACGGCGGACAGGTGGCGGTATTTCTTCCGGCTTTTGTCCCATGTGAGGATCTCTCCCAGAAACGGGTGACCGGCAAACAGGGACTCCATTCCCTTTTTGACCAGCAGGTCAATGTCGGCATCCGGGTAAAAGCGGTGCAGCTTCTCGGCGACCGGCGTGGCGAGGATCACATCCCCGATGGAAGCGGTTTGTATGATAAGGAATCTCTTCATTCAAATGCCGCCCCCCATGCCTTAAGGAGAGGGGGCCGGGGGGAGGTGGTTAGATAGGAACATTAAAATCCCTTAATGCCTGGTTCAGGGAAGTCTTCAGATCGGTCGATTCTTTCCTTTTGCCGATGATCAGCGCACAGGCGACGCTGAACTCGCCGGCCGGGAATTTCTTTTTACAGGATCCGGGGATCACCACGGACCGGGGAGGGATCACGCCATGATATTCCACCGGCTCTTTCCCTGAAACATCCAGGATCTTCGTCGATCCGGTCAGCACGACATTGGCGCCCAGCACCGCTTCTTTCTCGACCCGGACCCCTTCCACGAGGATGCACCTGGACCCGATAAAGCAATCATCCTCGATGATCACAGGGGCCGCCTGAACCGGCTCCAGCACCCCTCCGATGCCGGCCCCTCCGCTCAGGTGGACATTCTTTCCGATCTGTGCGCAGGACCCTACGGTCGCCCAGGTATCGACCATCGTGCCGCAGTCGATGTAGGCTCCGATATTCACGAAGGAAGGCATCAGGATCACCCCCTGGCCGATGAAAGCCCCGTAACGTGCCACGGCTCCCGGCACCACCCGGACCCCCAGCTTCGCATAATCCTGCTTGAGGGGGATGCGGTCGTGATATTCCAGGGGACCTGAAGAATAAGTCTCCAGGGGACTCACCCGGAAGTTCAGGATGATGGCTTTCCTGATCCATTCATGGAAGATCCAGCCGCTATCCTTTTTCTCCGCCACCCGGAGACTGCCGGTATCCAGCGAGTCCAGCACCCGGCGGACGGCCTGGTGGACTTTCGGGTCCCGGATCAGTTCCGGGTCGCTCCACGCCTGTTCAATGATTTCCCTGATATCCTGCTCCATCCGGCAGACATTAAAAACCAAAAATAGTCAAAACTTCGTAATTTTGCACCTCCATTCTCCTTATGGGACGCATTCTTGCAATCGATTATGGCCGCAAACGGGTAGGCCTGGCGGTTACCGACGAGCAACAGCTGATTGCCTCGCCGCTGGAGACGGTCCGCACCGCGGATATTATGGAATGGCTGAAAACGTATCTGTCAACCCATCCGGTGGAATGTATCGTAGTGGGAGAACCGAAACAAATGGACAATACCCCCTCCGGATCGGCGTTGTTCATCGAACCCTTTGTGCGCGGGCTCAGAAAAGAGTTCCCGTCGGTGAAGGTCGAGCGGATGGACGAGCGCTTCACCTCCCGGATCGCATCGAGGACGCTTGCATCCTCGGGACTGAAGAAAAAAGACCGGCAGAAGAAAGAGCTCGTCGATGTGATCAGCGCAACAATTATATTGCAGGGGTTTCTGGAGAATAGAGGATGGAGGATGGAAGATAGAAAGGATTGAAAATTGAATATTGAACTATGATTTTTCCTGTTGTAGCTTACGGCCACCCGGTGCTGAAGAAAGTCGCCAAAGAGATCGGTCCCGATTATCCCGACCTGAAGCAATTCATTGCCGACATGTTCGAGACCATGTACCAGTCGGACGGGGTGGGACTGGCCGCCCCCCAGGTGAACCGGTCCATCCGTCTCTTCCTGATCGATGCACGGCCGTTCGGGGAAAAGTACCCGGAAGCCAAAGATTTTGTGAAGGTATTCATCAACGCCCGGATTTACGAAGAGGAAGGGGAGGAGTGGTCGTTCAATGAAGGATGCCTGAGCTTTCCGGGACTGCGGGAAGATATTATGCGCAAACCGGTGATCCGGATCCGTTACCAGGACGAGAACTTTGAACGGCACGACGATCGCTTCGACGGCATCCTGGCCCGGGTGATCCAGCACGAATATGACCATACCGAAGGCATTGTCATGGTGGACCGGATCAGCTCCCTGCGGAAGATGCTGCTGAAAGGCAGGCTGAATGATATCTCAAAAGGCAATGTCGAAGTATCCTACAAGATGATCTTTCCGCTGGAGAAGAAGGGGAAAAAGAAATGAAGTGAACAAGTCACCGGGTCACTAAATCACCACATCACCACATAATTCATCCTATGAAGCAAATATTCCTCCTCCTCACCCTGCCCGCCATCCTCCTGCTGGGAGGCTGCAAACCCGGTTACAAGAAGCTGTCGGGTGAAATGAGATCCCTGGAAAGAAGGCTGTATCAGCCGGGATCGGCCGGCTTCGACAAAGTGAAAGCCGACAGCCTGATGGGGATCTACCAGGACTTTTTACGCCATTACTCCGGGGATACGATGGCTCCGGCGGTGGTTTTCAGGATGGCCAACCTGGCCCTGAACCTGGGGAAGCCCGACACGGCGATCCTCCTGTTCGACAGATACATGAAGGATTACCCGCAGGGGCCCAAAGCCGAGGTCTGCCTGTTCTTCAAGGCGTTCATTTACGAGAATAACCTGCAGGATTTCGACAAGGCGAAGAAATTCTACGAGGATTTCTTAAACCGGTATCCGAATAGCGATTTTGCCAACGATGCCCGGATCGCGCTTCAGAATTTGGGGAAGACCCCCGACCAGTACTTCATGGAATTTGAAGCCAAACGAAAGGCCGACAGCACAAGGGTGGCGGATTCACTGGCAGGCTTAGCCGTGAAGAAGAGCAAAAAGAAGTGAACCGGCACAAAAGGAAGTAAACCTTCAAGTACGGACAAAATCTCCCTCTCCTTCAAGGAGAGGGCCGGGGAGAGGTCCTTTGAGAGGGCCGGGGTGAGGTCCTTTGGAGAGGGCCGGGTGAGGTCTCATTCCTCCAGCGCCTTCTCCAGAAAAGCATTCAGCTCGCTGGGCGTGATGTTTTCCATCAGCTTTCCCTCATAGCTGCAGCAGATATTTCCCCGCTCTTCTGAAACTACGATGGCAATTGCATCGGAGCGTTCGGTGATCCCGACGGCTGCCCGGTGACGAAGTCCGTACAACGCCGGGATGAGCGTACTGCTGCTGACCGGCAGGATACAGCGGGCCGCCCGGATCTTATCTTCCCGGATGATCACGGCCCCGTCGTGCAACGGGCTGTTCTTGAAGAAGATCGTTTCCAGCAGGAACTCGGAGATCTTCCCGTCCACCACCTGTCCCGATTCCACGAAAGGATCCAGGGCATTTTCCCGGGTGATCACGATCAGCGCCCCGGTATGCAGCTCCGCCATCTTCTGGCAGGCCTTGACGATCTTGTCGAGGTGCAGCTCGAGCGGGTTCTCGATCCTGAACTTCCAGAAAAGAAAGCGCTTTCTGCCGGACCGGATGATCCGGGTATTCCCGATCACCAGCAGGAACTGCCGGATCTCGGGCTGGAAGACCACGATCAGGGCGATCACCCCCACGCTGATGAACATTCCCAGGATCTCGCTCAGCAGGATCATATGGAGGGCCTTCACCACTTTCCAGATGAGATAGACGGCAATGATCCCGAGGAAGATGCGGACGGCTGCGGTGCCTCTCACCAGGATATACACCTGGTACAGCAGGATGGCGAACAGCAGGATATCTATGATATCGACGATCCGGAGATGGAACAGCTCTTTGACCGGGGAAATGTCCATGGGACAAATGTAGGAATTTTCCTCCTAACGCAGGTGGGCGACCAGCTGGATGGCCTCCATAGCCTGCTTCACGTCGTGCACCCGCAGGACATCCGCCCCGTTGAGCAGGGCGATGGTATTGAGCACGGTGGTGCCGTTCAGGGCCTGGTGGGGATAGGTCCGCAGCACCTGGTTGATCATCGATTTCCTGGAAAGGCCTGCCAGAACCGGGTAGCCCAGCTTGCGGAATTCGCTGAGCCGGCCGAGCAGGGTGAAGTTGTGCTCGACGGTCTTTCCGAACCCGAAGCCCGGATCGAGGAAGATCTTCGGGTATTTCTCAGGAAAATGCTCCAGCCGCTCCCGGAAGAATTCAAGGATCTCGCTCACCACATCCCCGTAGGCAGGATTTTCCTGCATGGTGCCCGGGGTGCCCTGCATGTGCATCATGGAATAAGGTACATTCCGGGAGGTGACCAGGCCGATCATCTTGCCGTCGAAACGGCCGGCATAGATGTCGTTGATCATGTCGGCCCCGTAATCCAGGGCGGTCCGGGCGACGGAGGTCCTGAAAGTATCCACGGAGATCAGGCAGTCGGGGAAGTTCCGGATGACGGCCCGCAGGGCCGGGGTCAGCCGCCGCAGCTCTTCTTTTTCATCGACGGGCTCCGTGCCGGGCCGGGTGGACACCGCCCCGATGTCGAGGATCGACGCCCCTTCCGAGATCATCTTCTCGGCCTGGAGCATCTGTTCGGTCTCGGTCTGGAAATGACCGCCATCGTAAAAGGAATCGGGGGTAAGGTTCAGGATACCCATGACCACCGGCGTGGAGAGGTCCAGCTTCTTTTCGCCGAAAAGGAATATTTTCTTTTTAGAGGTCATGGCCGTTCTGGTTGCGGGTCTCCGGTCCCCGGTATTCCGGATCTCAGATCCCGGATCTTCCCACTGTTGATTACTTCTGGTAAAACCACCTTCAAAATTACAGGTAAAACGCAAAATGTTCTTAATTTTAACCATCTAAATTCACGGGGAATCGATGGAAAATACCGCCCATACCGGGAAACAGTTTGATGCCGTGATCCAATCCTGCCGGGAGGTCTTCCTGGCAAAGATGAAGGATTACGGGAGCTCCTGGCGGGTCCTTCGCGTTCCGTCGGTCACCGACCAGATCTACATCAAAGTCCTCCGTATCCGCAGCATCGACCGCAAGGGGAGACAGATGATCGAGGAGGGCATCCGCCCGGAGTTTGCCGGGATCGTGAATTACTCGGTCATCGCACTGATCCAGCTCGGGATGGGAGACCGGGAAGAGCTGAACCTCTCCCCCGAAGAGGCGGAACAGCTTTATGCCCGGCATGTCGGTACCGCCCGCGACCTCATGCTGAACAAGAACCACGACTATGATGAGGCCTGGCGGGAAATGCGGCTCAGCTCCCTGACCGATATCATCCTGATGAAGCTGATGCGCATCAAGCAGATCGAGGATCATGCCGGAGAGACCCTGGTCTCGGAAGGGGTCGAATCAAATTATTACGATATCATCAATTATTCCGTTTTTGCACTTATCCGGATCGACGAGGATGAAAATCTTTAGGAATATCGCCCGGATCCTCCTGGGACTGGTGTTCGTCTTCTCGGGATTCGTCAAAGGGGTTGATCCGCTCGGAACCGCCTTCCGGCTGGAGGATTATTTTTCATCCTTTAACCTGCTCTGGGCGATCCCCGCCTCGATCTACCTGAGCATCCTGCTGTCGACCCTGGAGTTTCTCACCGGCATCAGCCTGCTGTTCAACCTCTGGATCCGGAAAACCGCCTGGCTGCTGATGGCGCTGATGGTATTTTTTACGATCCTGACCTTTTTCGACGCCCTTTTCAACCTGGTGCCCGATTGCGGCTGCTTCGGGGATGCCATCCGGCTCACGAACCTGCAGACCTTCCTCAAGAACCTGGTCCTGATCGCCTTAGCCCTCCCTGTATTTTTCCAGCGAAAGAAATTCAAGGGAACTCTGTCATTGTCCGGACAGCAGCTCCTCCTCCTTGCTTTTGCTGTGATCTTTTCCAGCATGTCCATCATTTCCTACCGCCACCTGCCATTTATCGATTTCCTGGACTGGAAGAAAGGACAGCAGGTGAACCGGCACGATACCCTCCCGGTCAGGTTCTACGTGGAGTACCGGAATAAGGCAACCGGCGAGAAGAGGGAGTTCCTGGCGCCGAATTACCCCTGGCACGACTCCGTGTGGATGTCGCAATGGTCGTTCGTACGTCAGCGGGTGGAGGACCCGAACCGCGTGAATGCCCTTACCCTGAAGGTGGAAGATGAGAACCATAATGATATAACGGCCTCGCTGCTCGACAATCCCGGTTACCAGTTCCTTTTCGTTGCGTATGACCTGAAACGGACCGATCAGGATGCATTTCTGCGGATCCTTCCCTTTTACAAGCAGGCGGCCGCCGACGGATACTCCTTTGTCTGCCTGACCAGTGCCCTTCCGGATGAGATCCGGACCTTCCGCCTGGCGCACGGGACGGCCTTCGAATACTACCAGGCGGACGATGTCGTTCTGAAGACCATGATCCGCTCCAACCCCGGCCTGATCCTGCTGAAGAACGGGAAAGTGCTCGGAAAGTGGCACTACCGGGATATTCCGGAATATTCAGACCTGATGAAACACATCAGGGAACCTTAACCCGAAAAAGCCGGAGATGGGAAGGTTTATCGTGAAGCGGCTCTGGTACGGGTTCCTGGTGATGCTCGGAGTGGTGGGGATCACCTTTTTCCTGTTCAACATCCTGCCCGGGGACCCGGCCCGGATGATGCTCGGGCAGCGGGCCGATATCGCTTCCGTGGCGGCCATCAACCGGGACCTGGGCCGGGACCGTCCGCTGGGGACCCAGTTCCTGAACTATGTTAACGACCTTTCCCCGCTTTCTTTTCACAACCCGGCCAACCCGGCCAGCTACTGGTACCTCGATCCGGCAAAA
>DATJQF010000018.1:0-2613 GCA_035505995.1 Bacteroidales bacterium | reverse complement strand
TCCCGTGCGCTGCTCGCCTCCAGGGGGTTTTCAAATATCACGGTTTCGGGAGATACGCGATTCGACCGCGTATATGAGGTGGTCCGGGAACCTCAATCCATTCCGTTCATTGAAAAATTCAGCAGCGGACAAAAGATCCTGATCGCAGGAAGCTCCTGGCCCCCGGACGAAAAGGTATTTTTTCCTTTTATCCGGAATCTTCCGGCCAACTGGAAATTCATCATTGCCCCTCATGAAGTCCACGCCGAAAGGATCCGGAGTCTGGCGGAAAGCCTGAGCCTGCCCGTCCTGAAATTCTCGGAAGCGGAGGAGAGCAATCTTAAAAATGCAAGGATCCTGGTCATCGACAGCATCGGGCTGCTTTCCCGGCTTTACCGGTATGCAACCGTTGCCTATGTGGGCGGAGCCTTCGGCTCGGGGTTGCACAATATCCTGGAACCGGCGGCCTTTGGGGTGCCGGTTATCTTCGGCCCGGGATACGGCAAAAATCCGGAGGCCGGGGAACTGATCGGACGAAAAGGAGCTTTCCCCGTGAGAACGCCTGAGGAATTCAATTCTCTTATGGCGCAATTTGACCGGGATGCTTCCTTCCTGAAAGAAGCCGGGGAGGCCTGCCGGACCTACGTGTTTGAGCAAAAGGGAGCTACCCGGAAGATTCTTGAGAAGATCCATGTCTGAACCACGCCGTTTCGTAATCGGGGATATCCACGGCTGTTACCTGACCTTCCGCACCCTGGTGGAAGAGGTGCTCCGGCTGGAAAAAGAGGATACCCTGTTCCTGCTGGGTGATTATATCGACCGCGGACCTTCCAGCAGGGAGGTGATCGATTATATTACGGAGCTCAGGGATCATGGATATCAGGTGAAGCCGGTGATGGGGAACCACGAATACATGCTTCTCAAGTCACTGGATGATCCCGAATATTTCAGGCTCTGGATCATGAACGGGTGCGCCTCCACCCTGGCAAGCTTCGGGGTAGCCGCCTCCCGGGTGCATGACCGTGAGTCGGTGCAGGCCATCCCGGAATCCTATATCCGGTTTTTCGCAGAGCTTCCCCTTTACGAAGAGACCAATGGGTACCTGATCGTTCATGCCGGCATCCCCAAAGGAACAGATTCCATTGCCGGTCATGCCGAAACGGTTCTCTGGACCCGGGAAGAATCTTTCAGCCGGGAGATCCTGGGAAACCGCGTCCTGGTTCACGGACATACGCCGGTATCCATCGAGATGATCCGGGGGCGCGTGCAGGATCCGGGCTCGAGGGTGATCAACCTGGATGCAGGCTGCATTTATAACCGCTTTCCCACACTCGGCAACCTGGCCGCGTTGGACCTGGATTCACGCGAGCTGCACTTTCTTAAAAACCGGGAACCGTAATATCATTTTCTTTTTACCTTTGTTTGAAAGACCTTCTTATTAAAATCCGGAAATATGAAAATCAGAAAATTTACCAGGCTCCTCGTTTTTGCAGGGGCGATCGCCCTGTTGGCCACCTCCTGTTCGCCGATCACCATGACTACGTGGAAAAATCCCAAGGAGGACCATAAAATCACCAACCTGGTGGTATGGGGAATGTTCGATAAGATGGAGAATCAGAAGCCTTTTGAACAGGCCATGGCCGGCTATTTCAATAAGAGGGGGCTGAAAACCATCGAAGGTCTTTCTTTCCTGAATCCCATGAAAGATTACAAGCTGCCGGAGCTGGAAAAGAAATTTGACAGCCTCGGCGCGGACGGGATCCTGATCGTTTCCTATACCGGCACGGACAAGAGCGAGAGTTATGTCCCGATGACCACCGTTGGTTATCCTGACTACTACTATGATTATTACGGGTATTATTCCTGGGGATACCCGATGTGGGGTCCGGGGTACGGAACCTCCGTTTCGGGCGGGTACTGGTCGACTAACACGGTGGTCCACCTGCGCGCGAACCTGTATGATAATGCGGACAACAAGCTCCTGTGGACAGCCGATATCTCCATTGACAACCCTGAATATGTCGACCAGGTCTCTTATGCACTGGCGGAAAAGATCTATACCGATTGGGCGTATAATAAATTGATGCACAAATCCGGGAAGTGATCCCGGGTCATTCGAACTGCTGGTTCCGCAGCCTCGGCCGGAAGCCGGCTTCCCGGATGGCCTGCTGAATTCCGTCGGCATCAAAGGTATTCCGGGCCCCCGCGACCGATACCACGTTTTCCTCGATCATGATGGATCCGAAATCATTGGCGCCTGCATGAAGGCATAACTGCCCCGTCCCTTTACCCACCGTAAGCCAGGAGGCCTGGATGTTGGATATATTCGGCAGCATGATGCGGCTGATGGCGATCATCCGGACATATTCTTCGGCCGTAACACGATTCTTTACACCCCATTTTTCCTTCAGGGAAGTATGCTCGTCCTGGAACGGCCAGGGGATAAATGAAATGAACCCCTTCGCTTCCGCCGGCTTCTCAACCTGGCATTCGCGGATCCTGACGAGGTGCTCCATGCGTTCCTCCAGGGTTTCAATATGGCCGAACATCATGGTGGCGGAAGTGGTCAGCCGGAGCTGGTGCGCGGCTTTCATGACCCCGATCCATTCGGCGACGGTGCATTTTACGGGGGAA
>DATJQF010000017.1:0-8986 GCA_035505995.1 Bacteroidales bacterium | reverse complement strand
AAGCGCCTTCATTCCGGATGCGGATGTCGGCAATGGCGGTCTTGGAAGAATATACGTCGAAAAGGATCTCGACTCGGATATCTTTATACGGATAATAATAAAGCCTGACCAGGTCGCTGTAAGAGACGGTGACCACCGGTTCCCGGAACATTTCCTTTAGGCGGAAGTGAAGATCCTGATCTGTCCCGAAGGCGATCCCGAAGTTTCCCCCGTCGGATGAAACAAGCTGAATGCCCGATTCCGGGTCGTTCCATAGAAGCTGGTATCCCTGGTCGGTCCGGTACTGCGATCGTTCAACCGGTGCCGCATACGTCGTATAAAGGGCATCCCGGCTCGTGGCGTCCAGGTTTGAAAGGAACTGAGCCTGAAGGAGCGGAGTAAGCAGACAGCCAAACAGGATACTACTCCGCTGAATAAACAACTTCCCTAACAGGGAGGAATGTCTTTTCTGTTTCATGGGTTCTTCAGCAGACGGATCGCCACTGTCTTTTTTTCATATTTCGCTGTTCCTACCTCAAAATTGACCCGGACGGTAAAGTAGCCGTTCCCGGTCTCCGACAGGGTGCCGTTCTCGATCTGGTCCGGTTTCAGCCCGTTGCAATAGATCTTTACTTCGCCGCTGGTTCCCGGCCGGTCTTCCACGGTTACCAGGTACCGGTCGCCCGCCATGCCTGCCGAGATGATCCTGAGCCCGGCGGCGGGGTAACCGGGTTTTGGGTCCGGCACCAGCGGCAGGACACCGATCCCGTAAAGGTAATCCAGCTCCAGTGTCATTTTTCCTCTGACCTTCAGATTGGCCAGCAGGGACGCTTTTTGAAGGTCGCGGAGGGAATTGAACGGGACCAGCTTCTTTCCGGATGTCATATTGCCGAACCGGGTACCCGCCGGGAACGAGGGAAATAAATCGATCTTAACGGAGTCCTTTCCCGGGGAATAAAAAGTAAAGTAATATTTCCCGGAGGTTCTTTTCATCTCGAAAGTGACCATCCGGTCGGCCATGCGGATATTGGATACCGTCACCGAATCCCACCCGGCCGGGAAATGAGGCGCCAGCAGGATCTCATTGCGGTCGGCATTGACTTCCAAGCCCAGCATTCCTTCGATCGCCGGCTGCAGCACCATGGTCTCCGACCAGCATTGGTGGTCGCAAACGCCCGAAGGCTGGTAGCGGGCTCCGTTCAGCACCTCTTCTGCGAACCCCAGTCCCCAGTACTTGTAAATATCCAGGTTCTCCATCAGGTGCGAGAATCCCTGGTCATAGTTGCCGTAAGCGTATTCCGCCAGGGAGGTCCACCCGGTGAACAGGGGCCAGACGCTTCCGTAATGATACCCCCGGGGATTGAACAGCGGGCTGTCATCCCGGATGATCCGGGTCCCCCAGTCGGTAGAGAAGGAATTTCCCGCATATTGCTCCAGCACCCGGCCCGATTTAAAAGGGTCCGTGGCCCTGAAATACATCGGTACTGCCGGGAGGATGGTTGGTTCCGCCCGGAAAGTTCCGTCCCTGTTCATGCCGTAGGAATAGAAGCCATTTTTATCATTCCAGAAATCACGGTCGATGATCTCCTTCACCACTTCCGCTTCCCGGCCATATTCAACCGCCCCGGGAAGAGAAAGAGCCGTGGCCATCGTCTGAGCCTCCCGGAGCGCTGCAACCCAGCATCCCTGCAGGTAAAACGTGGCATGGCAACCATACAGCTCGCCCCCTTCCACCCAGCCGTGCCCCACGTTGGTGTTTTCGATCAGATGGTCATGGTCGGTATCCGTGGAATAGCAAAAGTCGATGGCTTTTTTTATACAGGGCCAGCTTTTACGGAGAAAGGCGGTATCATGGGTATGCCGGTAATATTTTCCGGCGAGAACGATATACAACGGGGTGGCGTCGGCGGCATCATAGTGGATCACGCCGGAAGTGGTGGCTTCATGGAAGATCTTACCCGAGAGATCCTGGTACTGCTGGTAGAATTCCAGCTCGCTGCGGACTTTCCCGAAATCGCCGCAATCCAGCAAGGCAAATCCGCTCCATTGACCGTCCCTTCCGAAATACCAACCGTAGCCCGGCCGGCCGCTGACCTTCTGGGCGCCATCCCAGCCTTTCCGGGTGGTCGAATAGCCGGCGACCAGCGAAGCCCCCATCCCGGGGGTCCGGACAAAGAAGCGGTCGGTCGCCAGCAATGCCCACCGGTACCCCGTATTGAAGTCCTGATCCGGGGTGGTGATCGTAAGGCTTTGTGAAAACAGCCGGTCAACGTGATCCCTAGCCTTCTGATAGATCCGGTAGGGGTCCTGAACGGCTTCATTGAATGCCGTTACCGTTGCCGGCATGCCTTCCCCCGCAGCCGAATAGATAATATCCAGGTTGTCATTCATCTCCAGGTGATAGACCAGCACTCCCGACGCCAGGAGATCCCCGGTGGGAATTCCCTCGAACCGTTTGGTTCCAGGGTCATACTCATACCCCGAATAATGACCGGCACCGGCCTGCACCGTGGCCCGGTTCCCCCCGATCAGCGTACAGAGCATCCCGGTTTTGTCCCTGAATCCGATCCGGTGGTTCACCGTATCGACCAGGAAAGATATTGAACCCGTCGAGGTTTCCGGGTAAGGCCACATCAAACGGAGCCGGGTCCGGAAACGGATCACCAGCGTGGCGTCATACATACCGCGGTATTCGTAATGAATGGCTCCTGACGGACCTTCAGGATCATCCACTAAGATTTCCTTAAGGAACGCCCTGGGGAACCGGTAAGTCCGGACGAAACACTCGGGCCTGACCTCGATCTCCGGCCGCTCATCATTCAGCCAGTAAATAGTATCCCGGTACCCGAACCGGATGCCGACGTCGTAATCGCGGAAAGCCATGAAGGGGTGCGCCCACATCTCCTCGATGCCTCCCTGTTCCGAACCCATGGTCAGCATCCGTTCCCCCGCAACGTCATAAAAATCCCGGGAGGCATAGCGATTTTTCAGTGCCAGGGGTTCCTCGGGCAATAACCAGGGGTGGCTCCCGGTCCGGGATCCGGGAAACGCCGGGGTTGGAAGATCTTCACTCCATTGATTCACCGTGTTGGCCGAATAATCCCAGTAATGTCCTTCTTTTTTTGGTTCCGCCGCAAGGTAACGGAACACATTTCTCATGAAAAGCTCCAGGTGAGCCCGGTTAAAATTAAGTACTGAAAAACACGTATAGGCGCCGATGGCAACCACCCTTCCTTTCCCTTTTTCATACTCCAGCATCAGTTTTGAGTTTTCCCGGAGGAAGATATAATCCCAGTCGACGGCAAGGACCTTTCCGGAGTCAGGTAGACTTTTCCCGAAGTACCCGGTGATCCGGAATACGGAATCCTTCAGGGGACGCAGGATATAGGCGCCTCCGAAGAGGCTGTCGAACGCGGGGTGGCTCAGGAAAGAATGAAGGCCCAGCTTCCGGCCATAGCCTTCGTCGATGCAGGGTTTCAGGCTGTCGGCAGGGACCACGGTCTCAAGTCCCAGGGGCACAATATATTTTACGGCCTCCAGCGTGAGCAGCAGGTTATTTCCTTCGTCCAGGTAATTCCGGAGAACCCGGATCAGCTTCTTATTCAACTGGACTTTGGTAAATGAATTCGTGTCGGGCTTGTGGTACCAGAGAACGGAGTATCCGGATAAAATCCCCGGGTTTTTCAGGATCCCGGAGAACGTCAGGAATACGGAGCCGGGCTGTTCCTTTTTCAGAAAATCAAAGGCCGACCGGACCTCCGGGCCCGACTTATCGTATGGCAATCCCGAGAGAAAGGCCGTATTTCCTTTCATTCCCGGGGACCCGGCCGTAAGCAGGCCCGGCATCAGGAAGAAAGCTGCAAGGAAAATGCCCCGGATCTTCCGGAAGATTGCCCTCATCATAGCCATTCCGTTATGTTCTTCAGGGATCCTGTCAGCCGGCATTCGCAACGGCGCAGCCTTTCTTCCGACTGGTGGCCGTTGGGTACCAGGATGCAGTCGATCCCCAGCTCCCGTGCCACTTCCGCATCATGTAGGGTATCGCCGATGAACAACACCTGTTCCTTCTGTGTATTCAGCTTCTGAAGCAGTCTTATCCCGACATCGGTTTTCCCATGGGCGTAGTGATCATCCAACCCGTAAACCTCCTTAAAGAAAGGGCTTACTCCGAGTTGCTTCACCTCCTGCCTGAGCTCCTGTTCCTCCCGGGCGGAAAGGATGGATTGGAGGTATCCTTTTTCATGCACGGTTTCCAGCACCTGCTTTACTTCCGGGTGCAGACTGCATTCCCGTTGCCTGAGGTTATACAGCACCATGAATTCCATTCCGACCTTCTCGAACGGTTCTTGCTCAAAATCAAAACCCAGCTTGATATAATAGTCTTTTACCGGGAAATCGAAAATACTGCGGTAGATCTCCAGGGTCAGCAGGGGCAACCCGCGTTTCTTCAGCATCCCGTTCATCACTTCGACACAGAGCCAGGCATCGTCCAGCAGGGTGCCGTTCCAGTCCCAGATGATATGCCGGTATCTTGTAAAATCCATCTTTTGGAAAGCGTTACCTTTGAGGTCATAAATCCGCTTCAAAAGTAATAAAACCATCCATTCTTGGACTTCCGCCCTTTTATGGAACCCCTCGGTGAATTGAGGGATTGCGCGATCTGTCCGCGGCAGTGCCACGCCGACCGGTTCGAGACAAAGTCGGGGTATTGCAGGAGCGGTGCGGGGTTCAATATTTCCTCGGTCTGCATCCACCGGGGGGAAGAACCGGCGATCAGCGGACGGGAGGGGATTTGCAACATCTTTTTCACGAATTGCAACCTCCAGTGCATCTATTGCCAGAACTGGCAGATCAGCAAAGTGAGCCATGATCGCCGCGATACGGAATTGGAGCTGGAAGAGGTGCTGCGACAGATCACGGCGATCCTCGATTCGGGGGTCCGCAGGGTCGGGTTTGTATCCCCGTCGCATTTCATTCCGCAGGTAAAGGTGATCATCCGGTGCATCCATGCGCTGGGGTACCGGCCGGTCTGGGTCTTTAATACCAACGGTTACGACCGGGCGGAGACCCTTCGGTCGCTGGAGGGGATGATCCACGTATATCTTCCCGATCTGAAATACATGGACACCGGGCTGGCATCCGCCTATTCCGATGCGGTTGATTATCCTTCCGTAGCCGGCGCCGCCCTCAAGGAGATGTTCCGGCAGAAGGGAGCCGCACTTCACCTGGCAGAGGACGGCACGGCCGAATCCGGCATTATCGTCCGCCACCTGGTGCTTCCCGGTCAGACCGAAAACAGTATAGCCGTCCTCCGTTTTTTGGCCCGCGAACTCTCCCCGGCCATTCATATATCCCTGATGTCGCAATATTACCCGACCCCTGCCGTAAGCTGTCACCCGGAGCTGAAAAGAACCGTCCGGAAAACGGAATACGAACGGGTGGTTTCGGAAATGGAAGAACTCGGAATGCATCGTGGCTGGATCCAGGAACTGGAAAGTTCCGGTCATTACCGGCCCGATTTTGATAAAATCCATCCTTTTGACGGATAGGAATTCCGGTAAATCTTTAACTTTGGCAATTCAACCTCCATTTCAGATTTTATGAGAACAAAACTTTTGATGATCGTAGCGGCATTGATATGCCTGCCTGGACTGCTCATGTCCCAGGATAAAACAGAAAAGAAAGAGGAAAAGAAAGACACCGGATACGTTTTCACCCTGGTGAAACAGCTTCCGGCCACCTCGGTGAAGAACCAGTACCACTCCGGGACCTGCTGGAGCTATTCGGCGATCTCGTTCCTCGAGTCGGAGCTGTTGAGAAAAGGGAAAGATACGTTTGATCTTTCGGAAATGTATTGCGTGAGGGAATGCTATTCGGATAAGGCCACTGAATATGTCAGGTTTTATGGAAAGCATAATTTCGGAGGGGGAGGAGCGGCTCATGATGTGACCTATGTCCTGAAGAATTACGGGATGCTGCCGAACGAGGCATACTCCGGGCTTGTGATCGGGGACGATAAGCCGGTGCACGGGGAAATGGATGCCGTGCTGGAAGCCGATGTGAACGCCGTGGTCAAGAACCCGAACAAGAAGCTTACGCCGGTCTGGCATGTGGGCTTCAACGGCCTGCTCGATGCCTATCTGGGAAAGGTCCCTGACAAGTTCACCTATAAGAATAAGGAATACACCCCGAAATCATTCGCCGATATGCTCGACCTGAACACGGACGATTATGTGGAGCTGACGTCCTACACGCACCATCCCTTTTATTCACAGTTTATCCTGGAAGTGCCCGACAACTGGCTCATGGATGAGGTGTACAATGTTCCGCTGGAAGACCTGATGCGGGTGATCGATAACTCCATCGACAACGGCTATACCGTGGTGTGGGGCGCCGATGTCAGTGAAAAGGGATTTTCCTGGAAGAACGGCGTGGCGATCGTTCCCGACCGGAATGCCGCCGAGTTCCCCGGGGTGGAAAAGGAAAAGTGGGCCAAGATGACGGATGATGAAAAAGACAAGCTTCTGTACAAATTCGATAAGCCGGTCCCGGAAAAGAAGATCACCCAGGAAATGCGCCAGAAGGAGTTCGACAACTACCAGACCACCGACGACCATGGCATGCATATAACCGGCACGGCAAAGGATCAGAACGGCGACCTTTTCTACCTGGTCAAGAATTCCTGGGGAACCGATGGAAGCCCTTATAAGGGGTATTTTTATGCGTCGGTACCTTATGTCCAGCTGAAGACCATGGACATTATGGTAAACAAGGAAGCCATTCCTAAGGACATCCGGAAAAAGCTCGGATTATAGCCTCGCAGGCCTGCTCTATCTCCTCGCGGGAGATCACCAGGGGAGGGGCAATGCGGAAGGTATCCGGGCGGAAGAGGTACCAGTCGGTCACGATCCCTTCTTCCAGCAGCTTTTCGGTGAGCGGTTGCCTGAGTTCCGGCCGTTTCAGTTCTATTCCCATCATTAATCCCTTATAGCGGATCTCGCGGATCTCCGGGTGATCTTTAAGACGATGGTAGAACATATCCCCTTTGATCCCCACGGATTCCAGGAGGATGGTCTCGGTAAGGACCTTCAGCGAGGCAAGGGCGGCGGCGCAGCTCACCGGATGACCGCCGAACGTGGTGATATGGCCCAGCTCCGGATCATGGGAGAGAGCATTCATGCGGTCGGCGGAAGAGATAAAAGCTCCCAGCGGCATCCCGCCTCCCAGGGCCTTGGCCAGCACGAGGATATCCGGCACTACGTCCCAGTGCCCGAAGGAGAATAGCTTCCCGGTCCTTCCGAATCCCATCTGTACGTCGTCGATCACCAGCAGGGCCCCGGTTTCCGAGCAGCGGTTCCTGAGGGAAGAAAGGTAACCGGCATCAGGCAAAATGATCCCGGCCTCCGCCTGGATCGTTTCGGCCACCACGCAGGCAGTCTTTTCAGTGATCCGGTCGAGTTCATCCGGTCGGTTGAACCGGATCAGCCGGTTGCCGGGTATTAAGGGGCGGAAGGCATTCTTCAGAACCTCGTTTCCCAGGATGCTGAGAGCTCCCTGGGTGCTCCCGTGATAGCCTCCGTGGAAAGAGATGACCTCCGTCCTCCCCGTGACCCTTTTAGCCAGCTTGACAGCCCCCTCGATCGCTTCGCTGCCGGAATTCACGAAATATACCGAATCGAGGCCCGGCGGAAGAAGATCCGCCAGCATCTTTGCCAGCCTTACCTGCGGCGACTGGATATATTCTCCGTACACCGTGAGATAAAGGTATTTACCGAGCTGTTCTTCTATGGCGCTGATCACGGCAGGGTGGCGGTGCCCGATATTGCTTACGGAAACTCCGGAAACCAGGTCCAGGTATTTTTTACCGTTACGGCCGTAGAGCCAGACCCCTTCCGCTTTATCAAACTCGAGTCCCAGGGGCTGCCGGGCCGGAAGACCCAGGTACCGGTAAAATAACTCACGCTCCGTCATGATGCATCTGAAAAAGCTCCTGCGAAAGTAATCAATCCCGATGGTAAAATTTATCTTTGCACCGAAACAGCGGGTTCTATGAAAGACAAGGTCGTGATCATCACAGGCGCTTCTTCCGGCATCGGGAAGGCGCTGGCTTCCGAATGCTCCCGGCGGGGAGCGAAACTGGTCCTGGGGGCCAGGAATTTCTCAAAGCTGGAACAAATGAAAAAGGAGCTTCCGGGAGAGGTACTGGTCGTGGAGACGGATGTCACCCGGGAGGAGGATTGCCGCAGGCTGGCGGAGAAGGCGGTTGAGAAGTTCGGCCGGATCGATGTATTGATCAACAATGCCGGGATCTCCATGCGGGCCCTGTTCAGCGAGGTGGACCTGGAAGTGATCCGGAAGCTGATGGACACGAACTTCTGGGGGACGGTTTACTGCTCGAAATATGCGCTGCCCCACCTGCTGGCCTCGAAAGGGTCGCTGGTCGGGATCTCGTCAGTGGCCGGGTACCGCGGATTACCGGGAAGGACCGGCTATTCCGCTTCGAAGTTTGCCATCCACGGGCTGCTGGAGGTCATCCGGACCGAGAACCTCCGGAAAGGACTGCACGTGCTGATCGCCTGTCCGGGGTTCACGACTTCCAATATCCGGAATGTCGCCCTGTCGAAGGACGGAACCTCGCAGGGAGAAACCCCACTCGACGAAAGTAAACTGATGCCGGCTGAAACGGTGGCCCGGCATGTAGTTCAGGCGATTGTAAAAAGAAAGCGGTCGGTCGTGCTCACCACCCAGGGCAAATTAACCGTGCTGCTGAATAAATTCTTTCCGTCGATGATGGACCGGGTGGTTTACAACCACATGGCGAAGGAGCCCAATTCACCGTTTAAATAGAGGATCCAGGTTATAGCCCAGTTTGATCAGCTCCTCCCGGTTTTGGTCATAAAATTTACAGATGGATTCCACGGGCACCGAGTAGGTGACCCCGTAGTTGATGGCTTCATCCTTTCCTACATAGATGCGGTCAGAGTAAGGCTCATCCGGGCTGTAACTG
>DATJQF010000016.1:0-10792 GCA_035505995.1 Bacteroidales bacterium | reverse complement strand
TGAAGGTGAGCTCGTTGGAGCTCGGCAGGGAATAGTCGGCCGGGTTCCCCTTATAAAAGGCCTGGCGGGCCGATTTGACCACATCCACCAGCGACAGGGGTCGGGAAAGATCGGAATAGGTCTTCAGGGTATCCTGGAGGCGGTCGATCTTTTTAAGCGTGGACAACGCCAGCACGCCTTTCTTCCTTTTCGTATCCACCGTGATCTCGAGTGGCATGATCCCCTTGAAGTTCTTTTCAAAGAAAAGGAGGTCGACGTAAAGCGGATCCCGTTTCGGGATGTCATCCACGATGCTTCCGCTGGTCGTGAGCCGCAGAACCCCGAAGACTGCGATCACCATCGCCACGCCGGTTACGGAATAGATGATCTTCCGGTAGTGAGTCACCCAGACAACCGCCCGGTCGATGATGGCTTTGGCCAGGCTCGCTTCAATGTGCTTGACATCGCGGGTTTGCGGGGGGGGCAGGAAGCTGAAGAAGATCGGTACCAGGGTGAGCGACAGGATGAACACCACCATGATGTTGAGGGAGGCGATGGCGCCGAATTCAACCAGGAGCTTGTTATTGGTGATCAGGAAGGCCGCAAATCCCGTGGCGGTGGCGGCATTGGTCAGCAGGTTGGCCTTGCCGATCCGCTCGATCACCCGCGAAAGCGAGAGGGCTTTGTTCCGGTGATGGAAAAATTCGTAATGATATTTATTCAGGAGGAAAATGCAATTCTCCACCCCGATGACGATCAGTAAAGGAGGAATGATCCCGGTGAGGATCGTGATCTTATATCCGAACAGCACCATGAACCCCAGCGCCCAGATGACGCTGATCACGACGATGATCATGGGGAAGATCACCGCTTTGAACGACCGGAAGAAGATGAAAAGAAAGACGGCGGCGATCCCCAATGCCAGCAGGACAAAGAGCTTGAGCTCATGCTCCACCTTTTTGGAAGTGACGGTGCGGATATACGGCAACCCCGAGAAATGAACCTCGATCCCGTGCTTTTCCTGGTATTTCAGGGCAGCTCCCTTCACACTGTTTACCAGTTCGACCCGTTCCTTGGTGTTCAACCGGTTTTTGTCAAGGGTGACCATCATCAGTGTGGTCCCCGTGTTCTTGTTCAGGATCAGGTTGTCGTAAAAAGGCAGGGAATAAATGGTCGCCTTAAGGGAATCCACCTCCTGCTGGGTCGAGGGTCTCCGGCTGCATACCGGGAGGAATTCAAATTTCTTCAGGGAGTCGTTCCTGACCAGTTTGTACAGCCGGGTGATGGAAACCACTTCTTCCACGCCCGGGATGCCGCGGATCTCCCTGCTCAGGTCGTACCAGTCATCGAATTTTTGCAGCTCGAACAGCCCGGGATCCTGGATGCCGATAAAGAATACGCTTCCATCCTCCCCGAATTGTTTCTTGAAGTTATCATAAACGATATAGGTGGAATCGCTGTTCGGAAGGATCCGGGCCATCTCGTAGGAGAGCTTCACCTCCCGGGCCTTGTACCCCATGAAGACCGTTATCAGAAAAATGACGATCAGAATGACCTGTCGGTTCCTGAGGATCTTACGCGTCAGATATGTCCACACCGGGGTTCCGTTTAAAGGCCGAAATTAAGATAATAATTTGAAACGGGAGTAAAAATAGGGCATTAACTACGGGATCTTCGTAATTTTGCCGGGCCGTTGCGGCAGACTGCCCGCAGCCCCGGCTGATCCCTGAACCGTATGAAAAAGGTTCTTATTTTAGACCCGGTACATCCCGTCCTTCCTGAATCGCTGGCCCGGAACGGTTATACCTGCGAACTCCGTTTTCAGGAATCCCGCCAGGAGCTGGAAAAAATATGCGGCGGATATTTCGGCCTCATTGTCCGGAGCCGGCTTACCCTGGACCGGGAATTCCTGGTGAAAGCCTCCGGCCTCCGCTTCATCGGAAGGGTGGGATCGGGGATGGAAAATATTGACGTGGAATTTGCCCTTAAAAGGGGGATCCGTTGCTTTAATTCCCCGGAGGGGAACCGGGATTCGGTGGGGGAGCATGCCGTTGGGATGCTGCTTGCCCTGCTGAACCGGCTGATGAAAGCCGACCGGGAAGTGAAGAATGGCCGGTGGGACCGGGAAGGGAACCGGGGGATGGAACTGAACGGGATGACTGTCGGGATCATCGGGTACGGGAACATGGGGAGCGCCTTTGCCGCCCGGCTGAATGGTTTCGGGGTCAGGGTGATCTCCTACGACAAATACAAGCAGCACTATTCCGACGGGAATACGGAGGAGACCACTTTGCCGGAGATCTTCCGCCGATCCGATGTCGTGAGCCTTCATGTGCCGCTGACGGAAGAGACCCGCTATCTGGCGGATGAGCGGTTTTTCGGGAAATTTGAAAAGAACATCTGGCTCCTCAACACCTCCCGGGGACCTGTCGTTCAAACCCGGGACCTGGTGAAAGCCCTGCAAACCGGGAAGGTCCTGGGCGCTGCGCTGGACGTGCTGGAGTATGAAGACACTTCTTTTGAAAGCCTCTCGGGATCGGAGCCGGAAGAGCTGCGATTCCTCAAGCAGGCCCCGAACGTGATCCTGACGCCGCATATAGCCGGATCCTCCAGCGAGTCCCCCTTCAAGATGGCGACGGTCTTAGTGAAAAAGATCCTGGAAGCCTTCCCCGGGACTCCGGTTTCCTGAGATTGGATTTCCGGGAAAAAGTTGGTAGGTTTGTGATCGGAAAAATCAGCGTATGAAACAGGAGCATAAGCTATTCAAAGGGAAGACCCTGGCCATCTTATCGGGAGGAGGCGACACCCCGGCCATTAATTCCAGCATCGAATCGGTCCGGAACCGGGCCTCTATGCTGGGATTTAAAGTGTACGGGATCCGGCAGGGATGGAAAGGACTGCTCGGCGACGGGGATGTGGTGGATCTTACGGATCAGCCATACGACGGATGGTATGGCGGGACTGCCTTACGGTCGAGCCGGACCAACCCGTTTCCCTCGAAGAAAAATCCCGAAAACAGGGTCCCCCAGGTTTTGAAGAACCTTGACCGGTATAAAATAGATGTGCTGGTTTCCATCGGGGGGGATGATACCAACGGAGCTGCGAAAAGATTGTTCGAGACGGAAGGGATCCCGGTGATCGGCTTCCCGAAGACGATCGATAATGATCTCCGCACCCGTACCCTGCATTCCTATCACGGAAAGGATATAGAAGCGGTGCTTTGCCCCGGATTTCCGACCGCAGCCAAAGCCATCGCCGATTTTACTGCCAGCCTGCGCACCACGGCTGAGTCCCACTCGCGCATCATCGTCCTGGAAGTGATGGGACGGGATGCAGGCTGGCTGACCGGGACCGCGGTATTCGGTGGCGCCCAGATGGGATTGATCCCGGAACTGGAGATCACCAAAGCCCGGAAGGAAGTTTTTTTCGAGACCGTGAAGGAAGTTTATTTCCAGTCGAAGAAGAAATGCCTGGTCATCCCCGTTTCGGAAGGCGTCAGATGGTACGACGACAAGACCGGGAAAGTAGATGTGGTGTATGCCAGCTCGGAAGTGGATGAATACGGCCACCCGCGGTTCGGCGGGATCAGCGGCATCATTGCTTCGGAGATCTCCAAAAAGCTGGGGATCGAAGCGCGTGCCCAGATCTCCGGGTACTATGCCCGTTCAGGGCACTGCCGTCATTATGATCGCCGGCTGACCGCCACGCTGGCCGATAAGATCGTGGACCTGCTCCTGAGGGAGGATTATGGCCAGATGCCGGTGATGAAGAGGGTCGTTCCGCTGGTAGAGGTGGAGGAATTCAACACCACCTCCATCGATATGGGCACGGTCGGGAACAAGTCCCTGCCTGATGAATATTACGACATAGAGAGGTTCTCGTTTACCCCCGCTTATTTCCACTTCCTGGAAATGATCCTCGAGAAGCCGGATCTGGATGAATTCAAATATGATTTTCCGGTTGTGATCCCGTGACGGGAAGGATCACTGCTTGACCAGGTGAACGGTGTTCCGGGTCTTTTGCTCCAGCAGGATCTTATGATTGCGGCCGATCCGGTCGATGGCCTTCTGGTCGTAATGCCGGATCGTAATCAGTTCCAGCCGGTCGTTGTACCGGACCCGGTAATCTTTTTTAAGCTCCTTCAGCAGATCGGGCAGGATATGCCGGTTGGAATCGATGCATACGGAAAAGGATACGGCTGAATTCTGCATCACATTGACCTTTGCCCGGAACCTTGCCAGGATATCGAAGATCTGGCTCAGGTTCGCTTCCAGGATAAAGGAGAAATCCTTGGGGGACAGGGAGATCAGCACCTGGTTCTGCTTGCGGATGAAAATCGGGAAAGGCACCTTCCATTTTTTGATATTCCGGACGAGGGTTCCCTTTTCTTTTGGACGGAGAAAGCTCTTTACCTGGAGGGTGATGTTGGCGTTTTCCAGCGGCTGGATCGTTTTGGGATGGATCACCGACGCGCCGAAATAGGCCAGTTCGATGGCCTCGAGGTAGGAGAGGGTCTCCAGCTTTTTCGCATCACGGAACCATTTGGGGTCGGCATTCATCACGCCGGGGACATCCTTCCAGATCGTCAGCTCGCTGCAGCCCAGGCAAAAAGCGAAGATCGCGGCGCTGAAATCGGAACCTTCCCTTCCCAGGGTCGTGGTGCTCCCGTCGGGCGCCTTGCCGATGAATCCCTGGGTCAGCCCGATCTGCCGTTCCTTTCTGACGGAAGAGAAATATCGTCCCAGCCTGGCCCGGATCTGCTGGCGCGATGCCGCCCAGTCCACCCGGGCGTCGGTCCACGATGTATCGGTCATTACCAGCTCCCGGGCATCAAACAAGCGGTTCCGGATGCCGGACCCCTGCAGGAAATGATGCACCAGGGCAGAGGAGAAAAGCTCCCCGTAGCTAACTATCTGATCGTATTCGAAGTCGTATTCCAGTGCGATCCCCCGGGTAAGGTGGCCTTTGCGGATATGCCCGCGCAGCCTTTCAAAAAGCGCATCCAGATCCCTGTACACCGGATGACTTTCGGAGGGAAAAAGCTCCCGGGCGATCTCCAGGTGGAAATTCCGGATCCGGTTGTAGGTTTCGATCATCAGGACGGAATCGCGATCGATGAACTGATCCAGCAATTCCTCCAGTGCGTTGGTGATCTTCCCCAGGGCGGAAACCACCACGACCAGCTTTCCCGGCGACTGTTTTTTCAGGATGGAGGCGACGTTCCGGATCCCGTTTGCATTTGCAAGCGCCGCCCCGCCGAATTTAAAGACCCGGACATCCATATAGCAAAGATATTTATTTTTCATTACCGCCGCAGGGGTAAGACGACCGGCTTCCGGCCTGGCTGCAGAGCCATCCTGCCCGCTTTTTCGTAATTTTGCAGCCCCGAATCTGCCGGGATACCCTTGCATTCCTCCTCGATCTCATCGTTGTTCAGGGAGGATCCCCGCACGGCGGAGATCCTTCGCCTCCTCTCGGACCCGGATGTCGCGAAAGCACGCATCCGGCTGAAAGGACTGATCGGCTCAGCCAGGAGCCTGGTAAGCGCCGCCGCCTTTGAAGCTTCCCCGGGCCTTCATTGCTTCATCCTGCCGGACAAAGAATCGGCCGCCTATTTTTTCAACGACCTGGAACAGATCTTTTCGGAAAAAGATCTGAATACGGAAAAAAGAAAAGTCCTCTTCTTTCCTTCCTCGTTTAAACAGCACTCCTCCGGCAACCAGAAGGATAATATGGGACTCCTGTCGAGGAGCGAAGTACTGAACCGGCTTCACTCCCGGGCGAAAAAGTTCATCATGGTCACCTATCCGGAGGCCGTGACGGAAAAAGTCGTGAACCGGAAATACCTGGAGAAGAACACCCTGAAGCTTACCTCCGGGGAGCCGGTCTCCCTGGAGTTCCTCCTCGACCTGCTGGTAGAATATGAGTTTGAGCGGGTGGATTTCGTGATCGAGCCGGGGCAGTTCTCCCTGAGGGGAGGATTGATCGACGTGTATTCCTTTTCGGGCGAGCACCCGTACCGCATCGAATTCGACGGGGACCGCGTGGCTTCCATCCGGACCTTCGATGCGACCACTCAGCTTTCCATCGAGAAAAAAACGGAGATCACGATCCTTCCCGACATCCGGGTCAACCGGGAGCGCAGGATCCGGTTCGATGCCATATTCGAATTTTTCCCGGAACGGTCCGTCATCTGGGCCGACGATCTCGCGTCACTCGCATCCGCGGAAGCAAACCCGGATGATCCGGATTTCTTCCTGCCCGGCGAGGAGGTGATCCGCAATATGGATAAGTTCCCGGTCATAGAGTTCGGAAAACAGGCGTGGTACCAAGGATCTCATTCCATCGAATACCTCCAGTCGCCCCAGCCGGTGTTCCATAAGAATTTTGATCTTCTGTTTGAGCACCTGCAGGAGAACTCGGAGAAGGGGATCCGTAATATCCTGTTGGCTGCCAATGAGAAGCAAAGCGAGCGGCTCGAATCCATCCTCGCCGATCTCCAGGCCAAGAACCATTCCGCCCGTCCGCTTTCCTATACCCTGGTGAAATACCCGCTTCATGAGGGTTTCGTTGAGCGGACCCTGAATCTTGCCTTTTATACCGACCACCAGATCTTTGAAAGGTATCACCGGTTTCATCTGCGCGACGGGTATGCCAGCCGGGAAGCCCTGACCCTGAAGGAGCTTTACGATCTGAAGCCCGGAGATTATGTCACACATATCGATCACGGGGTTGGAAAATTCGATGGGCTGGAGAAGATCGTGAACCACGGTAGGGAACAGGAAGCCATCCGGCTGATCTATAAAAACAACGATATCCTCTATGTCAGCATCCATTCGCTGCACCGGATCTCCAAATATATCGGGAAGGACGGAAATCCGCCGGTCCTGAACCGGCTTGGCTCCGATGCCTGGACAAAACTGAAGAATAAAACGAAGAGCAGGGTCCGCGACATTGCCAAAGACCTGATCCGCCTGTACGCCGAGCGGAGAGCGACGCACGGGTTCGCCTGCACCCCCGACACCTACCTGCAGACGGAGCTGGAAGCCTCTTTCATGTACGAAGATACCCCCGACCAGCTCAAAGCAACGACCGATGTCAAGAAAGACCTGGAAGCCGGGTACCCGATGGACCGGCTCATTTGCGGGGATGTGGGATTCGGGAAGACGGAAATAGCGATCCGTGCCGCTTTTAAGATGGTCACCGAGAGCAAGCAGGTAGCCATCCTGGTTCCCACCACCATCCTGGCCCTTCAGCATTACAAGACCTTTTCGGACCGCCTTCGCGATTTCCCCTGCACCGTCGGTTATATCAACCGTTTCAAATCGGCGAAAGCGCAGAAAAAGATCCTGGCCGAGCTGGAGGCCGGCACGCTGGACATTCTGATCGGGACCCACCGGATCCTGGGAAAGGATGTCAAATTCAAGGATCTCGGACTGCTGATCATCGATGAAGAGCAGAAATTCGGCGTAGCGGCCAAAGAGAAGATCCGCCATCTGAGGATCAACGTGGATACCCTGACCCTGACTGCCACCCCTATTCCCCGCACGCTTCAGTTCTCCCTGATGGGGGCCCGCGATCTTTCCATCATCAACACGCCCCCGCCCAACCGGTACCCGATCCAGACCGAGATCCATACGTTCCGGGAAGAGATCATCCGCGATGCCATCCGGTATGAGGTCTCCCGCGGGGGACAGGTATTTTTCGTGAATTCCCGGGTGCAGAATATCCTGGAAGTGGCGGGCATGATCCAGCGGGCGGTTCCGGAAGTGAAGATCGGGATCGCCCACGGGCAGATGGAGGGCAGGAAGCTGGAGAATGTCATGGTGGACTTCATTGAAGGGGACCTGGATGTGCTGGTGGCCACGACGATCATTGAATCGGGCCTGGATATCCCGAATGTGAATACGATCATCATCAACGATGCGCAGCAATACGGCCTAAGCGACCTTCACCAGCTGCGGGGAAGGGTGGGGAGATCCAATAAAAAGGCGTTCTGTTACCTCCTGGCGCCTTCCCTGACCTCCCTGACCGGCGAAGCAAAAAAGCGCCTGCAGGCCATCGAGGAGTTCTCGGAGCTGGGCAGCGGGTTCAATATTGCCATGAGGGACCTGGACATACGGGGCGCCGGCAATATCCTGGGAGCCGAGCAAAGCGGGTTTATCTCGGAAATAGGCTTTGACATGTACCAGAAGATCCTCGATGAAGCGATCCTGGAGCTGAAGGAACAGGAGTTCAGGGAGCTTTTTAACGAAGAGCATCCCGCGGGGTATGTCAGGGATTGCACGATCGAAACCGACCTGGAGATCCTGATCCCCGATCATTACATCACCAACATCACCGAACGGCTGAGCCTGTACAAGGAACTGGATTCCCTCGAAAAGGAAGATGAGCTGGATGCCTACCGGGCGCGGATCACCGACCGGTTCGGCCCGCTGCCGGAACAAACCGAATCGCTCATCGAGACCATCCGCCTCCGGTGGCTGGCCAAGAGTCTCAATTTTGAAAAGCTGGTGCTCCGGAACGACCGGCTGATGGCCTATTTACCGGGCGGCCCGGAATCCCCGTATTACCAGTCGGAGGAATTCTCCCGCCTGCTCGCCTTCCTGCGGGACCACCCGGATTATTGCCGGATGAAAGAGGACAAGAACCGGCTCTTCCTCGTTTTCAGGAATGTGAGGACTGTAGCCGACGCGCTGCAGGCGCTGGTTCCGCTCCAACCGATTTAATTTTTTCATTTTTATATTTAAAAAATGATGTATCTTTCGTGAAAATTTTTCCTGTGTCCGACAGCCTGGTCATAATCCCCACTTACAACGAAAAAGAAAACATTGAACGGATCATCCGGAAGGTTTATTCGCTGGAAAAGGAGTTTGACATCCTGATCATCGAAGATAATTCTCCCGACGGTACGGCCGGCATCGTAAGAAAACTGCAGGCCGAGTTTCCGCGACGCCTGTTCATGGAAGAGAGAAAAGGGAAACTGGGCCTGGGTACCGCCTATATCCATGGGTTCCGCTGGGCGCTGCAAAACGGGTACGGGTTCATTTTTGAGATGGATGCCGATTTTTCCCATAATCCCGACGACCTGGTCCGGCTTTATGACGCGGTGAAAAATCAGGGTGCCGACCTGGCCATCGGTTCCCGGTATATCACGGGTGTGAATGTGGTGAACTGGCCCATGGGACGCGTGCTGATGTCCTATTATGCTTCCGCTTATGTCAGGCTGATCACCCGGATGAAGATCAGGGACACTACCGCCGGCTTCAAATGCTATTCGCGGAAAGTGCTGGAAGCCATCAACCTTGACCAGATCCGCTTTACCGGGTATGCCTTCCAGATCGAGATGAAATACACCGCCTGGAAACTCGGGTTCCGGATCACGGAGGTGCCTATCATCTTCACCGACCGCACCCAGGGCTCTTCCAAGATGAGCAAGGGAATTTTCAAGGAGGCGATACTCGGGGTGATCTCGCTCCGGATGCGCGGCCTGTTTAAAAAATACCAGCGGGTCCGGTAGGCTTTTCACTTTCCTCTTATCTTTGCACCGTTTTACAGCAGACCTCCATGGCCGAACCTCTCCTCATCACCGGCTGCATGCTTGTCAACGAAGGACAGGTCTTTAAAGGAAGCGTCCTTATTCAACAGGGCAGGATTGAAGAAATTTTCCGGGATGACCGGGAGATCCCGGCCGGTCTTCCGGCGATCGATGCAGAAGGCGATTATCTGCTCCCGGGAGTCATCGACGATCATGTTCATTTTCGCGAGCCGGGGCTGACCGCCAAGGGCGATATCCATTCCGAAAGCAGGGCTGCCGTGGCCGGGGGAGTGACCTCCTTCATGGATATGCCGAATACCGACCCCAGGGCCACCACGCTGGAGATCCTCGAACAGAAATTCAGGATTGCCTCGGAGCATTCCCTGGCCAATTATTCGTTTTTCCTGGGGGCGGCTGCAGACAATCTCGCGGAGATCGAGAAAGCGGATCCGTCCGCCATCTGCGGCTTAAAGCTGTTCATGGGCGCCTCCACCGGCAACATGCTCGTGGAGGATCCGGAGATACTGGCATCGATCTTTGAACGGTCTCCCCTCCTGATCGCCGTGCATTGCGAGGACGAAGCTACGGTACAGAAGAACCTGGAAAAATACCGGAAGGAGTTCGGCGAAAATATCCCCATCAATGCCCATTCCTGGATCCGGGACGAAGAAGCCTGTTACCGTGCCAGTGAAAAAGCGGTGGATTTGGCCCGGCGCTTCGGCTCCCGCCTTCATTTGCTTCATATTTCGACGGCAAAGGAGCTCGGGCTGCTGAAGGATACACTGCCGCTCGAGCAAAAGAAGATCACGGCCGAGGTATGCGTGCATCATCTGTGGTTTGATGAAGGGGATTATGTCCGGCTGGGATCCCTGATCAAGTGGAACCCGTCGGTCAAGACCCGCTGCGACCGGGAAGCCTTGCTGAACGGATTGCTGAAAGACCGGCTTGACTTGGTGGCTACCGATCATGCCCCGCATACCTGGGAGGAGAAACAGCGGCCCTATGAGAAATGTCCGTCCGGCGGCCCGATGATCCAGCATTCGCTGGTGGCGATGCTGGAGCTCTGCAGGCAGGGAAAATTATCCCCGGAAAAAGTCGTGGAGAAAATGTGCCACGCACCGGCAATCCTGTATCGGATTAAAGAGCGGGGTTTCATCCGCAAAGGATATCATGCCGATCTCGTCCGTGTGAGCCCGGACGCACCCTGGGAAGTGAATAAGGGGAATATCCTGTATAAATGCGGCTGGTCGCCCCTGGAAGGCGTGCAGTTCTCTT
>DATJQF010000015.1:0-15428 GCA_035505995.1 Bacteroidales bacterium | reverse complement strand
TCCCAGCGCCGTAGTATCCACCGTGCTGTCCAGGTATATTTCGAGGAAATTCCATTCCGAGGTGGAGGGCACATGCCAGCCGACAGGACAGATCCCCAGGCTGTCGTCCACCGCATAGAAGTTGTACAGGCGACCGTAGGTTTCTCCTTCCTCCGGAAGGTTATGAAAATTGCAGTAAGCTCCGGTCGTCAGGCTACCCCACGCAGCGCTGTCGGTCACATTGGGAATATCTGATCCGTCGAGGTATTTTGTGGTCCTGAGGTTTTCGCCCATCCAGAGCTGTGAGCCGATCCGGACCACAGCGTAATGATTTCCGTCGATATCGGAACAATCCACGAACGGAAAGGTTACAGTCTGGCTGGAAGTGGGGAAAAGCATGATAACGGTCCGGTATATCCCGGATTTCCCGGTCAGCTTCAGGGTATCGCCCGGGTTGAACTTCATGGAAATTACAGATGCGGACCCCCGGCATCCGTTACTTTCGGAAAAACCGGAGGAAGGAAGGGGATTATTCATTGCCGGAACGGATCCCCCTTTCAGCAGGACCGGGGATCCGCCTTCGCCGCCTGTACTGATGATCTTTACCGTCAGGTAAGAATTGCCGGATACGGCGTTCAGTATATAAAGACCGCTTTTCAGTCCCCCGAGGAGGAACAGGCTTTTGCCCGTTTCCAATATTTCGTCCCGGTTCAGCAGGACCTTTCCCGAAAGATCGCAGATCGACAGGGTCACGCCACGGCTTTCCGGCGTTTGGATAGAAAGCGAAAACTTACCGGCTGAAGGGTTTGGCGACACCTGGAGGGAAATATCATTCCTGTTTGTAATCTCTCCGATCCCGACTTCTTTCCGGAGGAGCAGGGTATCGGTGCCGGAAAGCGACAGGCTGGTACACTGCGACAGGTTCTCCACTTTCACAGAATCGACGGTAATACCGGCACCGCTGCCGGCAAAGTTGATCAGATAATTCTGTGCATTTACCAGGCATGCGGCGAGGGTCATCATAAGAACGGCGGTAAATAATTTCATCGGCAGAATTTTTAGCAAATATATAATCAGACAACGGTTTTTTATATAAGTTGCTGGGATATCGTTAAAACGGAAACATTTTATTCCGGTCTTATGCCTCCCCTTAATTTGTTCCTAACTTTACCTGGCATAAATGAATTAGAAGATCATGAAGATAGATGATTCCAATGTAACGATCATGGTGGCCGACCTCGATCGTTCCATCCGCTTTTACGAATCGATCGGGCTGAAGCTGAAGCAGAAATGGGAAGATCATTACGCCATGGTCTCGGCGCAAGGGATCACGATCGGATTGCATCCATCCGATATGCCCGTCCGGGGTTCAGGATCCCTCTCGATAGGATTTATGACCGGTTCCCTGAAAGAGGGGGTATCGTTACTGGAGAAGAACCAAATTGCTTACCACCTGAGAGAAGGTAAATCGGGGAAATACGCTCATTTTGAAGATCCGGATAAGACCATTCTTTATTTCGTGGAGCCAATGTGGGAGGAATCACCCTGAATTCCTGATCGGCAATGGCGGGAGGATACCCGTAACCGGGATTCTATTTCCGTCAGGATGTCAGTGCGCTACCGGAAATTCTCTACCTTTGACCGCAGTAACCCGCTTTAATTTCCCGTGGCAGATAATGTTCCGTTCAACGTGATGGCCAAGCCCATTGGCGCTGTATGCAACCTCAATTGCGCCTATTGCTATTACCTTGAAAAGGAGAAACTTTATCCCCGCGATCCGCAGCGTTGGGCGATGGATGAAAAAGTGCTCGAAACCTTCATTGCCCAAACCATTTATTCCTGCCAGGACCCGGCTGTGCTGTTTACCTGGCACGGGGGTGAGCCCATCCTGCGGGGGATGGATTTCTTTAAAAAGATCCTGCAGCTGCAAAAAAAGTACGGGGCAGGACGGACCATTGAAAATTCGTTACAGACCAACGGGACCACGCTGACGGATGACTGGTGCCGGTTCTTCCGCGATGAGAAATTCCTGATCGGCATTTCGATCGACGGCCCGGAGCATTGTCATGATCATTACCGGGTGCATCGGGACGGGACGGGCAGTTTTGCCAAATGCATGAAGGGAATTGAAATGCTGGTAAAGAACCGGGTGGAATTCAATACGCTTTCGGTAGTCAATGATTACAATGCGAAATTTCCGGCGGAGGTCTACGGTTTCCTGAAAGGGACCGGAAGCCATTATATGCAGTTCCTGCCCGTGGTGGAATGGGTCGATCCATCGGCCAGTGCGGAAGAATTAAGCATCCTGCCGGCCCGTACGGGAAAGCCGGCGAGTGTAACCCCGTGGACGGTAGATCCGGTGGATTATGGAAATTTCCTGGTAAAGATCTTCGACGAATGGGTCCGTAAGGATGTCGGCGAATATTTTGTCATTACTTTCGACTGCGTGCTTGCCAACTGGATGCGGGTTCCCCCGCCGGTCTGCGTAGCCGCCGAAACCTGCGGAAACGCCGGCGCAATGGAATTCAACGGGGATCTGTATGCCTGTGATCATTATGTATTCCCGGAGTACAAACTGGGGAACATCCGGGATCATTCCCTGCTGAAGCTGATGCATTCGGACTTCCAGAAAAAATTCGGGAAAGATAAGCGGGACACGCTGCCGGGTTTTTGCCGCAGGTGCGAGTTCCTGGATCTGTGCAACGGAGAATGCCCTAAAAACAGGATCAGCCAGTCACCGGACGGAGAACCAGGCTTGAACTGGCTTTGTCCTGGTTTTAAAATATTCTTCAGGCATACTGAACCGTATTTTGATTTCATGGCAAAGGAGCTCGAAAACAAAAGAGCTCCTTCTAATGTCATGAAATGGGCAATGGCACGAAGGCAGTGAATCAATAATAAGAACAGAACGGATCACCGCATCACGACGATCTTTTCAGCCTGCTGCTCCCCGTTATACTTCAGGAGAACGAAATAGACCCCGGACGTTAATTGCCGCGCATCCAAAGTGCAGGAATGGATCCCCGCGACACCCAGCACATAGGTCAGCTGGTTTTTGCGGGAGAATGTTCTCATAAAGCTGCGTTTAGTTGGAGTCCCCGCAAAAATAGAAACATTCCCGAAAATATATTCCTTCTTTTGTTCAGGCCCGAAAAGGGCCTGACTGTTTTACACCTGCGAGGAAGGTTCGCCGCTTTTCCTCTTTATATATTCATCAAAAGCTTTCTCTCCCTCCTCGTTCCAGTATTGCTCATAGTATCTCCAGCGGTCGCCATACGAGTAATCGCGGCACCGGTCATCGTGATACCGGTTGAACCTGCGACCCCAGGGACCGCATCTTCCCCGGCGGTGATGGGAATGCCCGTGCATGCTTCCGAAGAGCAACCGGGCCAGGATGGCAAGTCCGACCGCCTGCCAGTAGGTAATGACCCCGAGATGGAAAATCACCGGCATCAAGGCATTCCAGAGCCACATGATGACTGCTCCGAAAAGGAATATAAATGCAGCTACTCCCAGGATGGCCAGGATGATCCATCCGCCGCGGCGGCCTTTGCGGCCGTGCCAGTATCTTTTATCCTGCTGATTGGTTGTTTCCATAGTTAATCGTTTTTTTAAGTGTTTAATATCTTATAGAGCTTTGAAAGGGCTCTGTGTTTCCTCGACAGCAATGTTCCGACCGGGATATCCCATTCTTCCGAAAGCTCTTCGTAGGTGCGCTCCTCAAACACCGTGGCCAGGAGGATCGCCTGTTCATCCGGCCGAAGCCTGGAAATGGCCTCCCGCAGCGTTTCCGGATCCACCCGTTCATAGGGAGCTTCATCGGCGGTTGCCTGATCCGTCAGGGTGTTCGACAGAGAGTTTCCGGTTTTGTCATCGCGGAACCGTTCCAGCGAAACATTGCGCTGTTTCTTCCGCTGGAAGTCAAGGATCCTGTTCCTCACCGACCGGTAAATGTAACCCGCCAGATTTCGGATCTGAGTTTCCGGATTGAGTCTTTCCAGCAGTCCCAATGCAACATCCTGCACGATATCTTCCGGGGAAGCATCTATGTACCGGGAGTCCATCTGACTCCTTGCCGCATTGACCAGGTTGTTGTACTCTTTCCTGAAAAATTTGTCTACCGATTTTCGCTGGAGATCCTTTTCCATAACACTATAGACGGGGAAATCTGTTTTTATTGCAGGAGCTCCTGCAACCGGTATGAGGGAGTTTATGTATCCTTAGCGGATTATCTCCATGGCTTTGGAAAGGACCTCGGCCGAATTTTTCAATGCAGCTGATTCATCCGGCGCAAGAGGGCTTTGCACGATCCTGACCACGCCATTCCCGGACACGATACAGGGGACGCTCAAACAGACATCCCGGATCCCGAATTCCCCGGTAAGAAGGCTGGAAACGGAGAGAATACTTTGCTGATTTCGCAGGATCGCCTCCGTGATGCGAATCATTGCCATCCCAACACCATAATGAGTGGACCCCTTATAGTTAATAATGTGGTAAGCAGAATCACGCACCTCCTGCACGATCTTCTTCCTTTCTTCTTTCCAGTCGGAGCAATTCTCGCATACCGGGCAATATTCATCGATACGGATCCCGGCGATGTTGGTCATCGACCAGGCCGCAAATTCGCTGTCGCCATGCTCCCCCAGGATATAGGCGTGCACATTATGCACATCCACATTGCAATGCATAGCGAGAAGGTACCGGAACCGGGCACTGTCGAGGACGGTCCCGGAGCCAATAACCCTGCCGCGGTCCCAACCCGTCGTTTGCAAAGCCACATAAGTCAGCACATCCACCGGATTGCTGACGATCAGCATGACTCCTTTGCATTGACGCTTAGCGATTTCCCCGGCTACGTTTCTCATGGTGGATGCATTCTTCTGCAGCAACTGGATCCTCGTTTCACCCGGTTTCATGTTACTGCCGGCCGTCACGACCACGAGTTGAGCGCCGGCATAATCCTCTTCGGTTCCGGTCCGGATATCTACATTGGGGAAAAACGGCTTGCCATGCACCAGGTCCAGAACCTGTCCCCGGGCAAGGTCCTCATTCTTGTCGATTACGACAATCTCCTCGGAAAGTCCGCTCTGGGCCAGGGCATAGCAGTAAGTGGAACCGACGGCTCCTGCACCGACCACGACGACCCTCCTGATATCTGATTTTGCAGACTTGTTCATGGAAGAAGAGAATTCAATTTCACTTCAAAGTTATCCCAAAGCAATTAAATAGGATTAAATAAAATCAAGAAAAATGAAATAAGTTTATCTGCTTTTCGTCCCCCGCCTATAATTTCCGGGAGCATCCTATGCGGATGAGGTAGATTTAGCTCGCCCTGGAATCAGACATGCCCGGCGACCGGGTGGGGCCGGTAAAGTTCTTCCAGCCGGGTGATCTCTTCGTCCGTCAGTTTCACGGAAAGTGCGGCTACCGCCTGTTCCAGGTGTCCCGGCTTACTGGCCCCGATGATCGGGGCTGTAATTACCGGTTTGCTGAGGATCCAGGCCAGGGAGATCTGGGCAGGGGTGACGCCCTTTTGCGCGGCAATTTCGGATACCCGGTCAATGATATCGAAGTCGGAATCCGAACGATACAGCAGCTTGCTGTATTGATCCGTCCGCGCCCGGAGAGTCTCCGTCCAATCCTTCGACCGGTTCCCGGTCAGCAGCCCGCGGGCGAGCGGCGACCAGGGTATGACCGCTATTTTCTGATCCTCGCACAGCGGCAGCATCTCACGCTCTTCTTCCCGGTAGATCAGGTTGTAATGAGGCTGCATGGAAACAAAGCGTGTCCAGCCGTGAAGATCGGAAGTATAGAGGGCTTTGGCAAACTGCCAGCTGTACATCGAGGAGCCCCCTATATACCGGGCCTTGCCGGCTTTCACGATATCGTGCAGCGCCTCGAGCGTCTCCTCAATGGGCGTATGGTAGTCCCAGCGATGGATCTGGTACAGGTCCACATAGTCGGTTTTCAGTCTTTTCAGGCTCCGGTCGATGGAGCTCATGATATGCTTCCGGGAAAGGCCCCGGTCATTCGGATCCTGGCTCATGGGATTAAAGACTTTCGTAGCGATCACCACCTCCTCGCGCCGGGCAAAATCCTTCAATGCATTGCCCACCACTTCCTCACTGGCGCCCGTTGAATATACGTCGGCGGTATCAAAGAAATTGATCCCCAACTCAAGGGCCTGCTTGATATAGGGCCGGCTCTGCTCTTCATTCAGCGCCCATTGCCAGCGTTCGTTGGGTTTTCCATAGGTCATGGTGCCCAGGCAGATCCTGGAAACCTTCATCCCGGTGTTGCCAAATCTCACATATTCCATAATGATCCGAATTTGATAGAACAGGCAAACGCAGTTTTTTACTAAAACTTATTTGCCGAAAAGATCTTTCAGTATTTTCCAATGACGGGGGCTCATCGCCTCGTAATTGAACAACGCGATCCCGGAAGCACCCCCTTCGATACTTTTATAAATCGCTGTCTGCAGTTCCCTGGGATTCAGCGCAGGTATATACAGCCCGCTGAACAGCGGAACCTCCTTTCCGAGGGAGGCCGTTCCCTCTTCCGTTTCACTCCGGATCCAGTCAAGGGGAGCCCGGTAGAAGTTCTGGTACTGCATGGGCATCACTTCATCAAGAGCCCATTGATCCCATGCCTGCCGGACCATCTGTTTTGCGAGGGTAGGACCGGGAAAGACCGCCGCCGACAATTTCTTCCCTTCCTGGTGGCACAAATCCGAAAGCTCGCCTACCAGCGAAGTGACCTGATTGTAGCGAAACTGCCTCCACGATATATTTGTTTCCGGATGGTCCAGCAGAAGCGGGTCCTTCCCGTACATCAGCCGGAATTTATCCCTGCAGACGGTGCAATAGCAGTAATCGTACGGTGCATATTCCTTGTCCTGCACCACCCCGTATACCGTCCAGAGGGCCCGGGGCAGGATCACATCCGGGTACCGGATATAGTCCAGGTGAATCCCGTCGAGTCCGGGAATGGCCAGGTAATCCTCTATTCTAGAGGCGAGGTAACTTCTGACTTCTGGATTGGAAGGACAGAGAAACCGGTAATACCCCACATAGGCGGGATCGGTGATGCAGGATTTTCCCTCGCGGTTCACCACAAACCATTGCGGATAGTTGCGGATGAGGCTGGTGTCGTTGTTCATCATGGCGATAAACCATTTCTCCACCAGGATCCGGTGACGATGAGCCAGGGGAATGATCCTCTCCAGCGTAAATGGATTCGCCTGGACCAGGATCCCTTCGACTCCCGAAGTATGCAACAGGGTCAGCACCGAATCCCATTTCTGGTTATTCCAGTCGTCATGGCCGTTCATCCAGACCCAGATCCTGAACTTATTGCGCTGCTGCTCCGAATTGAACTGCAGCGGCTTCGGAGTGATGTCCTCCGAAGAAAATTCCAGCCAGCCCCAACGGTCCGGGATATGCATGGAGACTTCTCCCATCGGGGACCAGGCCCAGTTATGCTCCGGAAGCGGTTTACCGGTGGCGGGGTCTGTTTTTTTCCGGTAGGACGATCCGGTGATCCCGGTCTCCCATTCCACACGGGAGAAGTTGATCCTCCATTGTACCCCTTCAGCGGGGGCGCTCTCCTTTTTCTTCCCCTTCATGAGTTCCCTGAGCGGAAGAGCCATTTCAACGATCCAGGAGGTATCAGGCCGCGCGGGATCGTTCAGGGAGCCGTTAATATGGATACCGGTCCTCAGGCCATTCAGGTCCCATCCGTTCAGGGGCTGACCCTGATCCTTATAAGGGCGGGTCAGCATCAGGTCCCAGACCGTGCCCAGCGCATTCACCTCTAACTCGTAATAATTCGTTCCGTTTCCTTCCGGATCCAGGAAGATCTCGAAATCGTTATCCTGGAAGATCACGGTATCCCTTTGATGCAGGGTGCCCCAGATCTGCGGCTCATTGATCTCCGCGGCAACGTACAGGCAGCTGTCGTCCCATAGCATTTTAACACGGGTCCGCAGTGCGGGTTTCTTAGCAGGATCCCCTGAGATATCCACGAATTCCTGCGACCATTCGGCCCTCGCCCAGTCAGACTCCTCGAGGACGCCGTCAATTTTCACAGGCACCGCGGTGCGGTAACACGTGTAATGCCTGTATTCCTGCCCGATGGTATCAATGACCGGGGTTAACCCGAAAATCAGGATACAAAGCAGGGAACTGAAAAATGATTTCATTGTATTTTACTGATCCTGCATTTTTTGCAACTGTTTTTGCAGGGTGACCATGGGTTTCTGGTTCACAATGGATATCCCGAACTCGGGTCGATCCAGCGAAATGATCAGGAAAATAACGGTGGCAAAAACGATGGCCAGCATCAGGTTGATGTTGAAATTTCCTTTCCCGGATATCCCGAAATGATATCCCAGTGTCAGCATGGAGAAAAAGGTAATGATCATCAGGATCACCAGGATCAGGACAGGAATGCGAATCTCCAGGCCCATGGTGACACGCTGATTATACTTATCTACCAGCTCATTCACGGAGGCAGTGTAAAGCGAATAAGCTTCGGAGCTCCGGTCCTGAGCCGCCAGGTTTTCTGCATATTTCCAGAGCGTATCCAGGATCTGCTGGGACCGGGCCATCCCCTCGGCCAGTTTGGACGGATCGGCGGCCAAATGGATCCTCAGGTCAACATACTCTTTGAGGAGAATCCGGGTGTTGGATCGGAGAGGTTCAGGGATCAGTCCTGCCTGAAGATATACCTTCCGGATCTGAGTCACTTCTTCCAGGAGAAGGGTTTTCCGGGCATCGTAGTGATTGGCAGCGATCTGAAAAGTGAATGCCATAATGAAAGCAAGCAATCCGATCACGGCCCCCACCACCGAACCCACTGCTCCTTCCTTTAGTTCAGGGAACTGCCTGGCCCGGCTTCTTCCGATAAGTTGCCCGATAAAGATCGAAAGCAGCACGGTCAGGAAGGGGACGAGAAAGATCCCGATAATGTCGGGAATATGTTTCGATATCATACCGTAGGGATTTTAAGTTAACCTCACTATAATGATGCTATAAACCGTCAAAAGTAAAAAAACCCTGCCATTTTTGGCAGGGTTTAAGATTAACGTGGCTGATGATCCGTTACTTGTCGATAACCACTTTTTTGAGGATCCTATCATGACCATTCCCGATCATGACCGAATATATGCCATTGGCAGCCGAACCCAGGTCGATCACCTGATTCACGTTCCCGGTCACTTCGATGCCGGTCAGCCCCGCGACCATCACACCCAGATTGTTATAGACCTGGATGGAATAGGTTTCGCGCGACGGCGAGTTAATGGAAACGGTGAATTTTCCATCAGCAGGGTTAGGATAAATATTGACCGTATTTCCCGGATGCTGATCATTGACGCCTTCGTTGATCACATAAACGAAATTCGAGGTGTCGGAGGAGCAGCCGTTCAAAGTGACGATATCATAGCACAGCCAGTCATTATGGCCTACGGCAAAAATATTGACGGTTTGTCCGGTTTCTCCGGCCAGCAGGACATTATCTCCATACCACTGATTGCCGGCAGGAGCATCGCTGACAACAAATAAATCCACCTGCTCAATATAAGGTGCCGGCGGGACCGGGTTTACGGTAACGCCGAACGGCGGAGAGGAAGCCCCGTTGCCGCACAGGTTATTCCCGAGCACGGTGATATTCCCCGAGATTGCACCGGAACCGTAATCCACGGTAATATCATTGGTCCCGCTACCTGTTGCAATGGTAGCTCCGGCCGGAAGGCTCCAGACGTAGCTAAGCGCTCCGCTGACGGGTGCCACGGAATATTCGACCCCCATGGCATTGGGACAGACCGATGAGGTCCCGCTGATTGTCCCTGCCGGACCCGGAACATCATCCACGGTCACTCCGTAACTGGTGGGGGAAGGAGCAGAGCATCCGTTGGCGTTGCTGTAGTTGACCGCCACCCACTGACTTCCGGGAGCATTCCAGGAAACCTGGGCCTGGTTAGTGCCCTGGCCGTAAACGATGCTTCCGCCGGGGGAGACCGTCCACTGGTAATTGGAAAATCCCACCTGGGTGCTGTAATAATAATACCCGGAATTCACGCACATTTCCGTGGGTCCGGTGATCGTGGGCGAGGGAGAGGCATTCACTGTCACCGCATAGGAAGCCGGGTTCGGAGCCGTACATCCCACCGGGGAGGTATAATTTACCGTGACGGTCTGGGCGCCTGTGGTGTTCCAGGTCACAACGACCGCGTCGGAACCCAGTCCACTCGTGATGGTCCCGCCCGATGTAACGCTCCATACATAATTCACATTCCCCATTTGTGTCGAATAGGTAGCCGCGGCCCCCACGCAGGAGCTGGCAGGTCCTGAAATAGTCGGTGTCGGGAGGGGATTCACGGTCACATTAAGACTCGAGGGAGCACCGCTCCCGCAAATGCTGGATCCGTAAACCGAAACCGTTCCGGAAGACGCTCCCAGCGCTATATTGACCAGGATGGCCGGGGTGTTGGACCCGCCCACAATGACCCATCCCGAAGGCACGGTCCAGATATAGTTAACCGCATTTGGAATGGGGGGAACCGAATAGACATATCCTGTTCCCATCATACAGACGTTGGACGGGCCGGAAAGAGTGCCCGCAGGCGATGGAGACACACAGGTATAGAATGACTGGTCCAGTCCCAGGGTGGTTCCGATCGAATTGACGGCATGCACCCTGTAATGGTAGGTGGTCATGCTGGTAAGCCCTGTAAGGTTCGCCATCACATTGGTTGAAGAATTCCCGGTCACGGTGCCGGGGATGGCAGCGATGCTGCTTCCATACCCGGTGGTCAGCCCCCAGTCGAACGTTACCGTGGAGGAACCCCCGTTGGCGGTGACCGTTCCGTTCAGCTGCGCTGAGCTGAGGGTGACATTGGTGGCCGGATTGGTCACGGCGGTAGGCGCCAGCGCAAGGGTGGTGAACGTGTTATCGTTCCCGTTGGTGGTCCCGTTGGAATTAACGCCCTTTGCCCGGAAATGGTACAGGGTGCCCGGCTGCAGGCCGGAAATAGCTGCGGAAACAGCCGTACCGGTATTTCCGGAAACGGTACCCGGCACACCGGAAACGGTGTTCCCGTACCCGGTGTTCAATCCGTATTCAAAGGTCACCGTGGTAAGAGAACCGTTGGCATTGACCGTTCCGTTCAGGGTGGCGCCCGAAGCGGTGATCCCCGTGGCTCCGCCGGTGGTCACGATCGGGGGACCGCTGGTTTGCAGGTTAAAGCCGAAATTGTACACATAAATGCTGGAGCTTGCATAGGGCGTGAAGGGACATCCTCCTACCGACCAAACTCTCCTGACTCCCGAAAGGTTGGTAAACGCGCAGGTAGCCCCGGTTCCCGATTCAGCGCATTGCCCGACATCTACGATCAGGCTCAGGGTAGGATCATAAGGGAAGGGTGAATCCAACGTAATGGTCATCCAGGAATTTGCCGCGCACGAAAGGGCTGCCGATGCATGCGAATACACCAGCGTCATGGGGCCTGAATAGAACTGCCCGGATGTCAGAGTTGTGATGTTGGACTGTCCCAGGTTAATGGTCAGGTTGGTGAAAGTTGCAGCCAACGCGGAAGTCATATAAAAGGAAACACTGGTAATGTTCCCTGCCGGGGCCGGTGAAGGCTGGTTGAATTCCCCTGCAAGGTAAAGGATCTGAACATCTTTTCCTCCCGTCACATTGAACGGGAAGGAATTTGACCCGCTGCCGGCTCCCGTATAATCATAATACTGGGGCTGGGCGGTCAGTGAGTAATTCAATCCTGCCGAAAGCAGCAGGATGGAAATGAAAATGCGTAAAAATTTCATATCTCGTGGGTATTGGTTAATGCAGCTTGATCGGAAAATATAATGCCCTTAAATATACAAAAAAGTAAGACTGGTTACAAAACAAGTAAATTTTTATATAGAACCTTGACGGAGCATGCCCGGGGGAAGCTGTTCCATGCATACAGAAGAAGATGATTTCCGAAAGTTCGGGCTAGGCTTTTCTCCTGAGGAACCGGAATAGGACCAGGTACCAGATAAAGGTGGAAACAAGGTTGACCAGCAGTACACCCAGGAACCCGTTCCCGTAAAAAAAGAGGATGGATACAAATAGCAGCAGGCTGTTCACCTGTACCGAGCGAACCCATGCCCGAAACCGCAACTGATCGAACCGCTCCTCCTCCTTACGTTCCTTTGAAAATGCAAGCAGGAAAAACCCGGCCAGCAGGGTCACCATAATGAGCTCATCGGCAATATTGGTGCGGACGATCGTGAACAACCGGGTCTCCAGGAACGAGGAGATCACGGCAAACACCGGCAGGATCAGCTGAAAATCGAAAAAAATGTAATAAACCAATCCTGCCAGGCCGATCAGCACCAGCGCCGCTCCCACCCATTTCCACGGGTAAGGGAAAAGGAACTTATTCATTGGAGGTACTGCAGTACACGGGGAAATTCACCGAAGACCCGTCGGTAAAATTATACTGGATCCCCACCAGGCCGAATTTATGATTGGCCCAGTAAGTCACCTTGCTCACGCCAATGCTTTTCAGGGAAGGAGTGAGCTCTTCCACCTGCATCACCTTGATCAGGAAAAAACCATAGTAATAATCGTCCGTACTGGACTTGGAAACCACGGTCCGGGTCCTGCCGGTGCTGCCCACCTGGTAGGAATCTCCCACATTCGAAGCATATTTTACGATGATGCCCGGGCCTATGTCACTCTGGCACTCGATTCCATCCAGGGTCTGTTTCACTTTGAAGCCGGTAACGCTGACGCTGTCACCATGAATGGTGATTTCGGAAAAATTGGAGAGGATGTTCTTAAATGCACTATTGGTGATAATGCCGCTGCCATTGTAGTAAGAAACGCCGCCGGACTGTGAAACTACCGTCGCCGTGAGGTTGCTTACTCCCGATATGGTCGCGGAAGAAGAAGTAACTACCGTTCCAACGGCCGCCATTGGAGAAGAGTCGCCTCCGAGGTCGTTGGAATCGTCGGTTTTCTTTTTACAGGCATTGATTCCTGCCAGCATTATCAAGGCAAGAAGAAAGGTGATGAGCTTTTTCATAGGGTTGGGGTTTGAAGTTTCGAGGGGTTGGATAATATGTCATTAATGCTGCAAATAAATTAAAAAGTATCAGAATTATAATCTCTTCATAAAAAAAGATATTAACAAAATCATTGAAATAGAATATATAAAAGTTACATAAAAGGCATTACCGGACGGGCGAGGCTACCTGAAGGAATCCTGCTATTTTTGCGTGCAACTATCACGGCATCATCAGCAATTAAGGGAATGCCTTATATTTTATTCAAAGGGCGGAAAATCTATTATGAGGATCAGGGTTCAGGGGAGTGCCTGTTGTTTGTCCATGAGTGGAATGCTTCCTCCGCCTCGTTCCGGAAAATAAACCGGAAATATTTCACCGGGGAGTACCGGGTTGTTTGTCCGGATTTACCGGGATACGGGAATTCGGAATTCCTGGAGGATATTCGTTTTGACGATCTTTCAGAGATCATGGCCGCTCTGCTGGACTCTCTGGATATCGAAAAAGGCTATCTCGCCGGATTTTGCCTGGGAGCGACTATCCTGCTCGATTTTTACCGGAAATATCCCGGCCGGGTAGAATCGCTGGTGCTGATTGAGCCGCTGGTGTTCTTCCCCCGCGTTCTGACTCCTCTCCTTAACCGATGGATCGGGATTTCGTTCCTGAGAAATATTACCCGGCACCGCTACCTGTTTTCCCCGCTGGCTTCCCGGTTGATCGGGGATCGTCGCCGCGGATTTGCCATGGTTCACCATACTATGGGATCCAGTGAACCAGGCATCTCGGTCAGGTATCTTCAGATGCTCCACCACCAGCACAGGAAGGCCGGAATCCGGTATCACACATTTGATCTCCAGGTACGGTGCCTCTGCGTGGCGGGGGAAAAATCGCCCCGCATCTTTAAAAGGGACCTGCGCTACCTGTTGCACCGGTTTCCATCCATCGAATGCTATATGGTGGAAGGAACCAAACATTATGTACTGCTGGGTAAACCAGCTGATGTTGCCAGGCGCATTCTGCAGTTTTTCACGCTGCAGGATTCGCCGCTGTCAAAAGGAAATCATTTTCTTGATGGCCACGAAACTACCGCTTCTTAAACAGATAAAGCAGGATCCTTTCCCAGGTATTGCCGCATCCAATGAAAGTTCATGCCGGCCTGGGGCAAAATGCCGGCAAGATAAGGATCAGCAGGGTGAAGATCTTTGTTTTCATGGATGATTGCTTTATAAATACTATGGTTCAGGGATCGACTTCAATAGACACAAAAACAGGAACAGATCTTTTACATCCCGCCCAAAAAAGGTTAATGCCATTAAATTACCGGTAAATCCCAGGTGCAGGCATCCTTCCTTCCCGGTAAAAGAATGAACCGGTATAGGATATTCCGGAAAATCTCATTTCCTTTGCCCGTTGAAAATATCAACCTTCGGTAACATGAGCCTGGTAAATACTGACTACAAGGATAAGATCGGCTGGATCACGCTGAACCATGATGCCAAGCGGAATGCGCTGAGCTTCGAACTGCTCGGAGAGCTGATCGTTGCATTTCAGGATATGCAGAAACGCAAGGCAAGGGTGGTGATCCTCCGCGCCAATAAAGGAGCCAAGGTATGGTCGGCCGGATTCAGCATCGACGACCTTCCCCGCGACGGAAGCGACCCCCTGGCCTATGACAACCCCCTGCAGAAGGTGATCCGGAGCATCATCCAGTTCCCGGCCCCGGTGATCGCTATGGCCGAAGGAAGCATCTGGGGCGGCGCCTGCAATATCGCCTTTGTCTGCGATATTGTGATCGGTACGAAGGACACCTGCCTGGCCATCACGCCGGCCAAGATCGGGGTTCCCTACAATACTTCCGGGATCCTGCAGTTCATCGATATCATCGGGGCCCATACCGCCAAGGAGATGTTCTTCACAGCCGAGCCGATCCCCGCCGAGAAAGCGCTCGCGCTGGGGATCCTCAACCACCTGGTATTGGCGGAAGAACTCGAGGGTTTCACCGTGAAGATCGCGGAAAAGATCATGGCCAATTCCCCGCTGAGCATCCGGGTTATCAAGGAACAGCTGAACATCCTGGGAAATGCCATGCCCCTGTCGCCGCAAACCTTCGAGCACATCGACATGCTGCGGAGGAAAGCCGGAACCAGCAAGGATTACCTGGAAGGGCTTGCCGCTTTTTATGAGAAGAGGAAACCGAAATTCAGGGGGGAATGATTTCCCTTCCTTCCTGCGCTCCCGCCTTGATGACCCGCCGCTGAACCATTAATAAAAAGGTTTTATTGAAGTTCCGGGACCTTGTCCCATTTTTTGTACCAGCTGAGCTCTTAAGCTTCGGCCGCCCGGAATCCTTCCGGATCCGCTGTTGACTTCCGGTACAGGGTTTCA
>DATJQF010000014.1:0-9034 GCA_035505995.1 Bacteroidales bacterium | reverse complement strand
AGAATTTATTTCACCACAGATTCCCCAGTTTTTAACCGATTTAGCACAGAATAATGTGATTCTTAGAATCATCCTATGACAGACCTCTTGTTTGCCACCAACAATTCCCACAAGCTCCGCGAGATCCGGGAGATCGCCGGTAGCAAATTCCGTATCCTGGGTCTGTCAGATGCAGGTTTCGATATTGAAATCCCCGAAACAGGCAGCACGCTGGAAGAAAATGCGGTTCAGAAAGCCAGGTTCATCCGTGAAAAGACCGGAATGAATTGCTTTGCCGACGACACCGGGCTCGAGATCGACGCCCTCGGCGGCCGCCCCGGCGTTTATTCCGCGCGCTATGCCGGCGCGCAATGCAGCTTCGACGACAATATCAATAAGGTCCTGGAAGAAATGAAAGGGATCGCCGATCGCAGGGCAAAGTTCCGCTGCGTCGTCTGTCTCATTCTCGACGGCAAAGAACACCTCTTCGAAGGCATCGTGAAAGGGACTATCCTGGAAGAGCGAAAAGGCTCAGGCGGCTTCGGCTACGACCCGGTTTTCCTGCCGGAGGGCTATCCGCAGACGTTTGCCGAAATGCCGTATCATCTGAAAAACGGGATTAGTCACAGGGGGAGGGCGGTGACTAAAATGATGCGGTACTTAGAGAAGTAGGAATTAGGAAAGAAGAGGCAGGAAGTGGGGTAAAACAGCTTATCTTGAACAGAAGAATATTGATCAACGAACGGCGAACTCAGAAGAGGTGCGGGCTCTGGGCATGATCTTCCTGGTCCCAGGACCCTTGCCTCTTCAATATTCAGTATTCCTTTTTCAATATTCTTCTGTTCAGGAAAAGCACCCTTACGTTTCAAGGCTACATTGGCATCGACGATGGAAACCTTACACCCACCAACCCCACTAACCCCACGATCTCCGCTATCTGCACGATCCGCCCCGTTCCGCCTTGAATAAAAAAAAGCCGTTTCCCCGGAGGAAAACGGCTTCTGATAAATTATCGGGCTCCCTTACGGGAAGATCAGCCCGTGGTAGGAGGTGACATCGGCATGCGGCACCGAACAGCCGTACTTGGCGTTGATAGCGTCGATGATATAATTCGCCACAACGGCATTGCCCCTCGGGTTGAGGTGCAGGCCGTCGGTGGAGAAGGTCCCGCCGGTCACGAACGTCGTGTTCATCTTGATCCCGTCGAACACGAGTCCCGGGATCAGCTGCTTCATATAGGCGTTCATGTCGGCCAGCGCCAGCCCGTTGGCGTCTGCCAGTTGCTTGATCACGGCATTGTATCCCTGGACCGCCGTATTGAGGTTATCCTGCTCGCTCTTTTCCAGGACATACTGGGCCGGGAAGGGATAAGGGGTAAGGGTCATGGGGTTTGCGACGCCCATTCCGCGGCACTTGACCGAGTCGGTAGGCAGGTTCAGCAGGAACAGGTCCTGTGGCCCCATCTGTTTCCATTCACCGGTGGTGGTGGTGATGACCCACGGGTTGTACCCGGGATGGAAAGTGATATCCGGATGGCCGTACATCGAATAGAGAATATTCAGTCCGGCTGCCTGGGCGGTGTCGAGGAGAAGTCCGTTATACGGAAGCTGGGTGGTGATGGTATTGAAATAAGGGGTGGTGGAAACATCCGGGATGGTCATCAGGACGCCTTTGGGCGATTTGCCCGAATTCATCAAAGCGGCGACGGCCATCGTATAGTATTTGGCGAAGGTATCCACCGGGGTGACCAGCACGTCGGTCCCCAGCAGGGCGGAGAACAGCACATCGTTGTTCCCGATCCAGAGGGAAAAGAAGGTCGGCTGCTGCGCCATCGCATCCTGAATGATCGTGGTGGAGGGACTCGTGGCGAACCGGGTGAAAAACGGGTTCCCGAACTGGCTGCCGTATCCCGGGATGAACAGCGATTGCACCTGGGCGCCCGCGACACCCATATTGTTGTAAGGTCCGGCAGTGACCGGCGGCGCAAAGAGCTGCGCCTGGAGCGTGGCCTGGTCTGCATTGGGGTCGATAAAATCAGGCTTCAGGGAATAGGTTCCCACCGGGTTGCCGGCGCAGTCCCTGTCAGGGACCACTTTCAGCACATGCTTGGTATAGCAATAAATGCCGGTCAGCGTCAGGGAGAACCCGACGCCTTCCTCGGTGCTGATCAAAGGCTGCCGGAAATCGCCGCCGCCCACGAACCGGAACTGAGTGGCCATGATGTTCGGGTAGGAGTTCTCCTGCCCCGATTTATACAGGGCCCCGTCGGCATAGCCGGCGGTCAGCGAGTTACCGACGGCCACGTAATTCGAGAAATTCACCCCGTTGGCTGACGGGGAGAGTTCGTCGATCTTGCGCTCACAGGCTGTCAGGAATGCAAGGGAGAAAAGAATGAGGAATATCTTTTTCATATGACGCTTTTTTTGAGATTAAAAATTGTAGGTTAAGCCGATGCCCGGGATATAAAAGGCTGTACTATAGGTCCCCGAAAAATTATCCGGGGTATCCGTACCGCTCCTTTCCATCCCCATCAGGTAGAGGAAGGCGGCGTCGATGCTGAGTCCCTTGATCGGGAAAACCGACAATCCGGCCGTGATGCCGATCTCGTTGGTGCTGGGCAATTGCGGATTCAGGTAATCGTCGGGTACCGGGGAAGGATCGAAGTATCCTCCCACCCGGACGGTCACCACCGGGTTGATCTTCCACTGCACCCCGAGGCGCTCGATCAGCTTGCTCTCGTACAGGGTGGGGGTGGAGGTTCGTCCGACCGCCGGCGTGGTTTGCTGGAAGTCGAAAACGAGAGAGTCGTAAGTGTTCCAGAACACGTAATTCAGGCTGAAGCCGATCATCACTTTCCCCTTGATCTCATAAGAGGCCCCGAAATCCAGATTGGCGGGCAGCGGCAGGCTGACATCCGCTTTGTTCTCCGGGAAATTGGCGGCCACGGAAGCCGGCACCGTGAATACCGTTTTTGCTCCGGTCACATCCATCATGATCCTGGAGCGGTAATCCACCCCTATGTTGAAGCCGGTGAGCGGGTGAATCATGATCCCGGCATTGAAGCCCACATTGACGGTATTCCCTTTCAGGTTCATCGTCCCCTCACCGCCGGTCCCCTCGATGGGAATGGCTTTGTTGAGGTTCACATTCCCGTATGCGATCACCAGTCCGGCCCCGAACCCGAAAACATTCTTTACTTTAAAGGAAACTGTCGGCTGGAACGTGATGGCCTTGAAGGTGATGTTCTGGATGATGAAACGCCCCTTCCAGTCATCATTCCAGGAAAGCCGGTTCCCATAGGGAGTATTGATGGCCAGTCCGACGCTCATGAATTTGGTCGCCTTGTAAGACCCGTAAAAGTAGAACGGGGTGTTCAATTCATGCTTCAGGTGGGTCTGGTACATGACATCCTGGTCCTGGAAGGTGACTCTTCCCATGATGAAGCTCATTCCCCCGGAGAAGCTCCAGGCAGAGTCGATGAACGAAACCCCGCCCGGGTTGTAGAACAAACTGCTTGCATCATAGGTGAGGGAAGTACCGATGAGCCCCATCCCTACATTCCTCACGCTGTGAAGGCCAACCTGGTATCCGCCCGCCATGGAGGTCATTGCCGTCAGCGATAACGCCAGCAGCATCAATGTAAATTTCCTCATAGGTTCTGGATTTTGGTTAATAATGCACGCAATATACGAAAATATTTAATTTTGAACTCTTTTTGAAAAATTATGCTGCAGGCCGGAGATAAAGTTAAGTTTCTGAATTCCAGGGGCGGAGGAGTGGTCACCCGCGTGGTGGACTCCCGGACGGTCCTGGTGGCGACCGAGGATGGCTTTGAAATTCCCACGCTGGTCAGCGAGTTGCTGAAGATGGATCCGGAAGATGCCGGCGGGCGATTTTTTGAAGAATCCTATGCCGTGAACCTGCCTCCCAAAGGGCCGGAAGCGGAAAAGCAGCAGGAGAAATACGGTTCCCTGCCCGAATCGGCGATCCGGAACCGAAAGAAGGAGGAAGTACTCCTGGCTTTCATCCCGCATGACCAGAAATGGCTGATCACCGGGATGCTCGATATCTTCCTGATCAACAACTCCTCCTGGGATGTCCTGTACAGCATCTTCCTGGAGGATGACCAAAACCGGCTCCAGGGAAAGGATTACGGCTCCGTGTATGCCGGCACCCATCTCCTGATCGCCACGATCGACCGGGAAGCCCTGCCCGGATGGCTCAGCGGGGAGGTGCAGCTGCTGTTCCACAAGGATCAGCCGGAGTCGGTGATCCCCCCGTTCAATGCAGCTTTCCGCATCCAGGGACAGAAATTCTTCCGGGAGGGGAATTACCGGGAAACCTTGGCCGACCTGGGAAAAGGGATCGTGCTGAAGCTGTTCTCGACGGGGGATCTTAATCCTCCCGGAGAAAAAGCCGGATAATTGCCCGACGAATTTTTAACCGGCAGATTCCCCGTAACCGGATAATTGTTACTTTTGCAGGGTCTTGAATCTTCACACCTATAAAATATTCTCTTTATGAAAAGATCGATACTCCTGGTGCTTTTCCTCGCATTGGCTGCCGGAAGGCTTTTATCTCAGAACCTGAGCCTGGCCGACAGCACCGGACCGCTGGCGCAGGACGCCACCGTGGTCGTTGCCGGTAATTCGGCTTCGGATGAGCTGGATTCCTACGTGTTCGTCCATAACAATTCCGCGACAGCCACGATCGCGGTGAAAGTGAAAAAAGTGGAACTTCACCTGACCTCCGGCGTGATCAACCTGTTCTGCTGGGGATTATGCTTTGGTCCGAATGTTTATGTTTCCACGACCACCATCAACATATTGCCGGGGCGTACGGATTCCCTCGATTTTTCAGGTCATGTGTCGCCCAACGGGAATGCCGGCTATACCCTGATGCGGTATGTGTTCTATAATGAAGCGGATGCAAATGACTCGGTGTCTTTCAACGTGGACTACATGCACTTCCCGCTTTCCGTGACCCCGGTATCCGGTCAGGATATGATCTCCCAGGCCTACCCGAACCCGGCTTCCGGCAACGTGAATTTCGAAGTGAATGTGCCTTCCGGTTCTCAAGGTACCCTGATCATCCGGAATCTGCTTGGTTCGGTGGTAAAGGAAATGGATCTGCCCGGTTCGCCGGAAAAGATACAGGTCAATACCTCCGGGCTGCAGGAAGGGGTATATTTCTACACCCTTACTCTGAACGGGAAACCGGTGGTTACGAGGAAACTTGTGATCAAACACTGAGGAGAGTTCCGGGAATCTCTTTCTCCCTAATCTTTAATGCACCGAACGCTGAATGCGTTTGCCCGGTAGGAAGGATACCGCGCCACGCTGGGATCCGGGTCGTTCATGGCGTGGGCCCAGGCCTTGTAGTTTCCCCAGGCAGTGGAAGACCAGAAGAAATTGGCAAATCCGCTGAAGGCAAATTGTTTGCTGAACACGTTCAGGCCGGTCAGCAGGGCATTGAACCCGGAATAGCCTGAATATTTCAGGGCGCTGCCCGCGAACCCGTTACCGATATACATCGTAAACAGGATATTCCATTCACCTTCGGTAGGAACGTGCCATCCCGGCGGGCACAATCCCTGGCTTCCGGCCGTCGGGTCGTATCGCATCAATTCATCCCACTGGTACAATCCCCCGTTGGTGGCGCAACGGGCGGAAATATCACTATAGCAGAACTTTTCAGGCAGGCAGTTATCGCGCTGGTACTGGGTGCTGGCCACCTGGCTGCCGTAATTCAGGTTCGAGGCCAGCCAGCACTGGGTCCCGATCTGGACGGTTGCGTAAGGTTTGCCGTCGCGGATATCGGTAAGCGGCGAGCCGCACAGGAACGGGACGGGGTTGACCACCACCAGCGATCGTACTGCGAATGCGCTGCAGGTATACATGTTGGTATAAGTGTACGTGAGAATATGGGTTCCCGGACCTGCCAGGGCTGGGTAGAAGATGCCGGTATTCACTCCCGCGCCGGTATAGGTCCCGTTCAGCGGGATGCCGCCTTTCAGGGTAATGGGCTTGGCAATGGTGGTGGTGATCGTGTCAAAGCAAACGGGGAAGGTGACCACCGGCAGCGGATGAACCGTCATGGTGATGGTATTGCTGATGGCCGGGTTCCCGATCGCACAGGTCTCGCTCGAGGTGATCTGACAGGTGATCAGGTTACCGTCGGCAGGGATATAATTGTACGTCGGACTGCTGATCCCCGCATTGATCCCGTTAACCTTCCACTGATAGGCAGGCGTAAGCCCGCCATTTGCCGGTGTTGCCGTAAAGGTTACCGATGTTCCGTTGCAAACGGGATTGGCCGAAGCCGCAATAGAAATGCTTACCGGCAACAATGGGTTGACGGTCATGGTCACCGTATTGCTGGTCGCCGGGTTCCCGGCGGTGCAGGTCATGCTGGAGGTCAGCACACAGGTGATCTGGTCATTGTTCAGCGGGACATACGTATACGTGAGGTTGTTCAACCCCACGTTGACGCCGTTGACTTTCCACTGGTAGGACGGCGCCCCGCCCTGGTTCACGGGACTGGCGGTGAAAGTTACGGAAGTACCCGCGCAGACAGGATTTGCCGAAGGGGCGACCGTGATGCTTACCGGAGAATTGGGTATGACGGTCATGCTGATGGCATTGCTCACGGCCGGGTTGCCGTTCGCACAGGTCTCGCTTGAGGTCAGGGTGCAGGTGACCACATCGGCATCTACCGGGATATAGCTGTATACGGGGTTGTTTACGCCTGCATTGACCCCGTTCACCTTCCACTGGTAAGAGGGCGCGATTCCCCCGAAGGTCGGGGTGGCGTTAAAAGTGACCAGGGTGCCGGCGCATACCGGGTTTCCTGTGGCCAGGATGCTCACGCTGACCGGCAGCAACGGGTTCACGGTCATGGTCACCGTATTGCTCGTAGCCGGGTTGCCGGTGGTGCAGGCTTCACTGGAGGTCAGGACGCAGGTGACCACGTCGCCGTTCAGGGGAATGTAATTATAGGTCGGGATGTTGGCGCCAACGCCTATCCCGTTGACTTTCCACTGGTACGAGGGGGCCAATCCTCCGAAGAAAGGGGTAGCGGTGAAGGTGACCGAGGTCCCGGCACAAACCGGGTTGGCCGAAGGAGCCACCGTAACGCTGACCGGCAGCAAAGGATTTACCGTCATGGTCACACTGTTGCTGACGGCCGGATTTCCTGTTGTACAGGTTTCGCTGGAGGTGAGGATGCAGGTGATCACGTCCCCGTTCACCGGAGTATAGGGAAATACCGGATTGTTCGGCCCCGTGCTGACCCCGTTCACCCTCCATTGATAGGCGGGTGTGATTCCCCCGAAAGTGGGAGTGGCCGTGAAGTTGACCAGGGTTCCGGCACAAACCGGGTTCGCCGAAGGAGCGATCGTTACGCTCACCGGCAGGTTCGGGTTCGTGCTCATGGCGATCACGTTGCTCGTAGCAGGGTTCCCCGTCGAGCAGGTTTCGCTGGAGTTCAGGACGCAGGAGACCAGATCGCCGGCTACCGGGTTGTAGGTATACACGGGCCCGTTCGGTCCGACGCCGGTTCCGTTCACGTACCACTGGTAGGATGGGGTGGAGCCGCCGTTCCCCGGCGTTGCCGTGAAAGTGGCCGGGGCGCCCACGCAGACGGGATTGGCCGATGCAGCGATGGTGATGCTAACGGGAAGATTATTGTTGATCACCATCGTAATGGTGTTCGACGTGGCCGGATTGCCGCTGGTGCATCCCTCGCTGGAGGTCAGGATGCAGGTGATCTGGTCGCCATTCAGCGGGTTATACGAGAATACCGGGCTGTTCCCTCCCATATTCACTCCGTTGACCTTCCACTGAAAGACGGGCGTGAATCCGCCGTGAACGGGCGTGGCGGTAAAGGTCACCAGCGATCCTGCGCATACCGGGTTGGCCGATGCGACTATGGTGACGCTGACGGGCAGGTTCGGGAAGACGGTCATCGCGATCGCGTTGCTCGCCGCGGGATTATTGGCAATACAGGTGACGGCGGAGGAGGTCAGGATGCAGTCGACCCCATCCCCGTTCACCGGGGTATAGATGAAGACCGGGCTGTCCGGTCCGGTGTCAATGCCGTTCACCCTCCACTCGTATGAGGGAGTAGGACCGCCGTTGGTCGGGGTGGCAGTGAAAGTGACCGATGTTCCATCGCATACACCCGATGTGGGGGTGGATATGGAAACTTTAACGGAATCGGCAGGCGTCACGGTTACAGTATATTCCACCGAGTCACCCGCGCAGGTTCCGCTGTGAGGCGTTATCCAGTAATAGACTAACTCGTTGACCGTATTGGTATTGTAAAGGACCTGGCTGATGGTATTGCCGTTCCCCGGCGAAAATCCGCTGACCGAGGGGGAAGACCCCGTGGCAGACCAGGAGAACGTCATACCGGGATAATTCCCGGTAAGTGGAATATTCGTGGACCCGTTCGTGCAGATCGTTTGGGCGAGAGGACTGGTAGTCAATACGGGAATGGGGAAGATGGTGATAGGTTTGCTGATAGTGTCCGAACATCCTTCGGACGAGTAGGAGATCAGGGTGACATTATATACTCCCGTGGAGGCATAAAGATGGGATGGATTTTTCACAGTATCTTCTGCTCCATCCCCGAAATACCAGTGCCAGTGTTTAACCGCGTTCTGGTTGACCTGGCTGGAATCATGAAAATTTGCGATCAGGGTGTTGCAGCTGTCCGTTTTCCAGAAATTGCTATGGATGATGGTGTAGATCAGGCTATCGGCGATCGTCACCTGGCATCCGTTCCAGGCCGTGAGGGTGCAATAATAGATCGTGCCGGTTACCGGGTTCGGGATCGTGATGGAGTTGGTGGTATCCCCGTTTATATTCGGATCCCCATTATTGGTAAACCAGTAATAGGTAAACCCGAGCGGGGCGGTGAGCACGGCATTGGAATCGCCTTCGCACAGGGAGGTCGACACCTTCATATTGTTGCAATAGGCCGAAATATCCGCATATCCAAAATGGGTGTTATACCAGCATCCCCTGACCCTGAATTCAATGATGATAGATTG
>DATJQF010000013.1:0-5538 GCA_035505995.1 Bacteroidales bacterium | reverse complement strand
CTACAAAGTGCATATCCTGCATGTGATCAACAAGCAGACGCGATCCTACCTGAAGAAGAACGAGCTGGAAACCTCCTATATCGAGGAAAAACTCAATGCGTACCGCGAGAAATACGAGAAGGAAAGCGGCATCCGGGTGGAAACGGCCACACGGGAAGGCAGCATCTTCACCGAGATCAACCAGTATGCGGCCGATTGCATGGCCAACATGATGATCCTGGGAACGCACGGCAAGCAGGGCTTCCAGCACCTTTTCGGAAGCTATGCCCTGAAAGTGGTCCTCGATTCTCCCTGCCCGGTCGTCGTGGTGCAGAAGCGCTCATTCGGCAAGGGGTATCATGACATCCTCTTTCCCCTGTCCAACGAGCTGGAGCCGCGCCAGAAGATCCAGTGGGCCATGATGATCGCCAGGCTCTTCGACTCCCGGATCCATATTTTCCAGGCAAATGAGAAGGATCCCGGCCTGAACAGCAGGCTGAAGATCATCGGCAGCCAGATCACGCAGGTCTTCACCGAAAACAAGGTGCCGTACCTGCAGGTCACGGCCGACAAGCCCGGGGATTTTGCCAGCCAGGTGCTGGAGTACGGGATCAAGACCCAGGTCGACCTGATCATGATCATGACGGTTCCCTTCGTGGATGTGCCGGGATTCAGCGTGGCAGCCTGGGATGAGAAGATGATGTTCAACGAAGCACAGATCCCGGTGATGTGCGTTAACCCCACCGAGCTCGGTCAGTATTATTACGAATTCTTCTCCCTGTATTGATCCTTCCCATGTTCCGCTCGATCAAAAGGATCTGGGTGCAGCACCCGCTGACCTTCGTGATGGTCCTGGCGGTATTCTTCAGGTTGCTGGCGGTGATCTTTGCAAGGGGATTCGGCATGATCGACGACCATTTCCTGGCGATCGAATCGGCACAGTCCTGGGTCGACGGCTATGATTACAACAGCTGGCTGCCGGGAAGTCCGCACAACCAGGGTCCGACCGGTCATAATTTTTTCTTCCCCGGGCTGCATTACCTGCTTTTCTCATTTTTCAAATACATCCGGCTGAACGACCCGCAGGTTAAAATGCTGATCGTCCGCTTCCTGAATGCGGGCTGGTCGCTGCTTACGGTCTGGTTCGGGTTCAAGATCACCGAGAGGATATCGGATAAGAAAACGGCAGGACTGGCGGGATTGCTGCTGGCCATCCTCTGGTTCATGCCCTGGGTCAGCGTCCGCGACCTGGTGGAGGTGATCTGCATCCCGATGCTGGTGCTGGCCATCTGGTTCATCGTCAGCCGGGAGCACCAGCCCGGGCAGTTCTGGGTCTGGTTCCTGGCGGGGATCTTCCTGGGACTGGCTTTCAACATCCGGCCGCAGACCGTTTTCTTCAGCGCCGGCGTCGGACTGGCCGCACTGATCCTGAGGAAGTTCAGGGAGTTTGCCGGGCTGATCCTCGGTGCAGTGATCCCTGTCCTGCTCATCCAGGGGACGATTGACTATTTCATCTGGGGGAAGCCTTTCGTGGAGATCATCCAGTACTTCCGGGGCAATTTCGAAGAAGCCTCCGCCTATATCGTGCTGCCCTGGTACAATTATTTCCTGGTCGTGCTGGGCATGCTGATCCCTCCCGTCAGTTTCTTTCTTTTCTTCGGCTTCCTCCGGGAATGGAAGCGTCATCTGCTGATCTTCCTTCCGGTCGCCCTCTTTTTTATCCTGCATTCCGCATTTCCCAACAAGCAGGAGCGCTTTATCCTGCCGATCCTCCCCTTCATCATCATCCTAGGGGCAGCCGGATGGCAGGAATTTGCAAGCCGCTCCGGGTTCTGGCAAAAGCGGCCGGGGCTGCTCAGGGCCTGCTGGATCTTTTTCTGGGTGATCAACCTCCTGTTCCTTCCGGCAGTCTCCACCGTTTATTCCAAGCGTTCGCGGGTGGAAACGATGAGCTACCTTTCCCGGTACCCTGATATAAAGGCGATCCTGGTGGATGATGCCAATGAAAGCCCCGAGATGTTCCCCCGGTTCTATCTCGGGCAATGGCCGAAGATGTATGATGAATTCATCGGGAAGCAGAATACGGATTCCCTGCTGCTCCTGTCGTCGCACCGTCCTGCCGACCGTCAGCCGCGGTTCATCCTCTTCACCGGCGACCGCGATCTGCGGGCCCGGGTGATCGACGCCCGCAATTATTTTCCTTATCTTGCATACGAAACCACGATCGAACCCGGTTTGGTTGACATTGTCATGCACAAACTGAACCCGGTGAATAAGGTGAACCGGGTGTACATTTACCGGAACACCTGGTTCATCCCTGACAAGATCCGTTGAAAAATATAAAATCCTGAGGTGATGGAGAAAGAGAAGGCGGCCAAGCGGATCCGGGAGCTGACGGAACAGATCCGCCGGCATAACGAGCTTTATTATCAAAAGGCAAAGCCCGAGATCAGCGATTATGACTTCGATATGCTGCTGGAGGAGCTGTCACGACTGGAAAAAGAATTTCCCGAATTCGCGGATCCCGATTCCCCCACACAAAAGGTCGGGGGAGATATCACCAAACAGTTCAGGCAGGTGACGCATAAATACCCGATGCTGTCGCTGGGGAATACCTACTCGGAAGAGGAAGTCAGGGAATTTGAAGAACGCATCCACAAGCTCATCGGCGATGCGGTGGAATATGTGTGTGAGCTGAAGTTTGACGGGGTCGCGATCGGGCTGACATACCGCAACGGGGTGCTGGTGCAGGCCGTCACCCGGGGCGACGGGGTCGCCGGCGATGATGTCACGGCCAATGCAAGGACCGTGCACGGGATCCCGCACCGGCTGAAAGGCAAGGGATACCCGGAGGAGTTCGAGATCCGCGGGGAGATCATCATGCCCGCCAGGAGCTTTGAACGGCTGAATGAATCGAGGGCAGAGGCCGGTGAGGAACTGTTTGCCAACCCCCGCAATGCCGCTGCCGGCACCCTGAAAATGCAGGACTCCGCGGAAGTCGCCCGGCGCAGGCTCGACAGCTACATGTATTACCTCCCCGGAAATGACCTGCCTTTCGAAACACATTATGAATCCCTGATGTCCTCAAAAACCTGGGGGTTTCAGATTTCGGACCGGATCGCCCGGTGCCGGAGTATCGATGAGATCTTTGATTTTATCAACCGGACGGATTCGGAAAGAAAAGAGCTGCCGTTCAATATCGACGGGGTGGTGATCAAAGTGAACTCCCTCCGTCAGCAGCAGGAGCTCGGCTATACCGCCAAATCGCCCCGGTGGGCCATCGCTTTTAAATTCAAGGCTGAACGGGTTGCCACTGAGCTGCTCTCCATCGATTTCCAGGTTGGCAGGACCGGAACCGTTACCCCGGTTGCAAACCTGAAGCCCGTGCTGCTTGCCGGAACCGTAGTCAAGCGGGCTTCCCTGTACAACGCCGACAGCATCGCGGCTCTCGACGTGCGGATCGGAGACCGGGTTTTCGTGGAAAAAGGAGGTGAGATCATTCCCAAGATCGTTGGCGTGGACCTGGAACAAAGGGCTCAGGGAGCCGTACCGGTTACTTTCATTGCCCGCTGCCCTGAATGCAATACCCCGCTGGTGCGGAAGGAAGGGGAAGCGGCGTACTACTGCCCGAATGAGACCGGGTGCCCTCCGCAGATCAAGGGCAAGCTCGAACATTTCATCAGCCGCCGGGCGATGAATATTGAAAGTCTCGGGGAAGGGAAGATCGAGCTGCTGTATGACCGGGGCTTGGTGAAAAATGCCGCCGACCTGTACGATCTGACCTATGACCAGTTGCTCGGGCTGGAGAAAACGTATGCCGCCTCCGAAGGAAAAAAAGAGAAGAAGATCAGTTTCCGGGAAAAGACCGTGAACAATATCCTGAAAGGGATCGAAGAATCGAAGAAGACCGGTTTCGAGCGGGTACTGTATGCACTGGGGATCAGGTATGTCGGGGAAACGGTAGCAAAGAAGATCGCCCTCTATTTCCGGGACCTGGATCACCTGCAGCAGGCTTCCTTTGAAGAGCTGACGGGGGTCGAGGAGATCGGGGAGCGCATCGCGCAAAGCATCCGGGGATGGTTTTCTGATGATGCCAATGCGGAACTCGTACAGCGGCTCCGGGAAAAAGGGATCCGGTTCAGGATGGAGGAATCCGGTTCCGCAAGGAAAAGCAACAGGCTCGACGGTCTGACGTTTGTCGTCAGCGGGGTGTTTGAGCAGCATTCCCGGGACGAGATTAAGAAAATGATCGAGGAGCATGGCGGCAAGAATGCCGGATCCATCTCTTCACATACCAGCTATGTGCTGGCCGGGAACAACATGGGACCGGAAAAAAAGAGAAAAGCCGCCTCGCTGAACATACCGGTGATCAGCGAAACGGCTTTCCTTGAAATGATCAAACCGTAACGATCAATCAACTTTCTTTATTGATCCGGCGCCGCTGATGTGCTGGTCGACTACCGGGCTGCCCTTGTAGCGAACCTCCCCGGCTCCCGAAATTTCCGCCCGGAGGGTCTTTACGACATTCACGTTGGCCTCCCCTGCCCCGCTGATATCGACGTCCATATTATCCACCACATAGTCATAGGCTTTCAGTTCGCTGGCGCCGGAGAAATCAACGGAAACATCCTGGGAGCTCCCGGAAAGCTTCAGCTTGCTGGCCCCGCTGCAATCGAGCTTCACCTTTCCGTATGCAAGCGTCATTTCGGCCTCCGAGGCGCCCGAGCTTTCCATCTCCAGCTCTTCGCCGGCGATCTTTCCCTGGGTCTCCAGGTAAACGGCCCCGCTGATGTCGATGCTGTTCAGGTCGACGAAAGTGATGTAGATGTTCCTGGCATGAGAGTGATAGATCGGCTTTTCGCACTCGACGATCAGCTTGTTCCCCTCCACGCGGGTCCGGATGTATTGCATCAGGTTCTCATCCGCTTCCACGGTCACCTTGTTCGCGGTGCCCTGCGTGAGGTAAACTTTGAAAGCGCTGGACACATCGATCGCGGTAAAAGCCCCCGTGTTGCGCTCCTGCTTGATCACGTTTCCGTTCCCGGTCACGCCATCCAGGTAGTTGCATCCGGCGGAAAGGGTGCTGACAGCCATCAGGATGGCCCCCAGCATCAGTAAGGAGGATAAGTTTGCTCTTTTCATGGATTAGGGATTTAAATAAGGATTAGATGTTATCAATAACGAAAGGTTACAGTTATTTCAGGGAGACCCCGCCGTACTGGCTGTCGATGGTGACCGTCGACTTCGGGTGCTGGTCCGGGCCGATGGTCCCTTTGAAGCTCTTGCTGGTGGGCTCTTCATTGACATCCGTCATATGGGCTTTGCTTTTCGGGTAATCCAGGTCGCAGAACTGGAGGACGGCGCTCAGGGTATAGCTGGCCTGGTCGTCGATGCCCAGGGAGACCTGTCCGAAGCGGTTCCTTATCCGGATCGATGTGAAATCGGGCGGGATCTGGTCCACCTCGCAGTCGCCGTACGAGATATCGAGGGAAAGGCTTTTATCGATCTTTCCGATGGAAATATCGGAAAACTTGCTGCGGCATTCAAAAAGAGAAGTAC
>DATJQF010000012.1:0-4650 GCA_035505995.1 Bacteroidales bacterium | reverse complement strand
CTGGAAATTATGACCGACGGATACGGATTCCTCCGCTCCTCCGATTACAATTACCTGAATTCCCCTGACGATATTTATGTGTCGCAGTCCCAGATCAAGCTGTTCGGACTCAAGACCGGCGATACCGTCCGCGGGACCATCCGGCCGCCGAAGGAAGGGGAGAAATACTTTCCCCTGATCAAGGTTGAGCTGATCAACGGCAGGAACCCGGAAGAGGTGCGCGACCGGATCCCGTTCGATTTTCTGACCCCGCTCTTCCCGATGAAGAAGTTCAAGCTGACGGGTCATCCCGGCGAGACCAGTTCCACGAGGATCATCGACATGTTCTCCCCGATCGGGATGGGTCAGAGAGGGTTGATCGTCGCACAGCCGAAAACCGGTAAGACGGTCCTGCTGAAAGAGATCGCCAACGCCATCGCCTTCAACCATCCGGATGTTTACATGATCGTACTGCTGATCGACGAGCGTCCTGAGGAAGTCACCGACATGCAGCGCAGCGTGCGCGCGGAAGTGATCTCCTCCACCTTCGACGAGCCGGCCGAACGGCATGCCCGGATCTCCAATATCATCCTGGAAAAAGCCAAACGGCTGGTGGAATGCGGCCACGACGTGGTGATCCTGCTCGACTCGATCACGCGACTGGCAAGAGCTTACAATACCGTGGCCCCGGCTTCCGGGAAAGTGCTGTCGGGCGGGGTGGAAGCCAATGCCCTGCAGAAGCCCAAGCGCTTCTTCGGAGCAGCCCGGCAGATCGAGAACGGCGGCTCGCTTACCATCATCGCCACCGCCCTGATCGATACCGGCTCGAAAATGGACGAAGTGATCTTTGAAGAGTTCAAGGGCACCGGCAACATGGAGCTCCAGCTCGACCGCAAGCTCTCCAACAAGCGTATCTACCCGGCAATCGACATTGTGGCGTCGAGCACCCGCCGGGAAGACCTGCTCCTGGAGAAGGATATCCTCCAGCGGATCTGGATCCTGCGCAACCACCTGGCCGATATGACCTCGCTTGAAGCGATGGAATTCCTGAAGGACAAGATGAAGTTCACCCAGTCGAACGAGGAGTTCCTTATTTCAATGAATAGTTAGGAAAGAAGAACCAGGAGTTTTTCATTCCGGAAAAGAATCGCAGCACCTTCTTTGCGTTGTTGAGGATTAGCTTGCGTGCTCTGCTGGAAAAAAGTACGCTTAAGCTTTAAACTCCATTCCGTCGAAATTCCCGGAGCTCATCAGGAGAAGGTTCTTGTTCTTCCAGTCTTCCTTTTGCAATCTTTCTTTCAGGAGCGCGGAATCGGAGAACACCTCCAGCCCCGCTTTTCCAAACCCGCGGAGGATCTCTTCCGGATCCACCTCCGGCAGCTTCTTCAGCTGCACCGCATGGGGATTGAAATAGACGATCGCCACGTCGGCTTCGTCCATCGTGCCGAGGTAATGGGGCAGGAATACCCGGCTCAGGCTGCTGAAGGTGTGGAGCTCCAGGCACGCTATCAGCTTTCTTCCGGGGTACTGGCTTTTTACCGCCTGGATCGTTGCTTTCACTTTGGAAGGTGAATGAGCGAAGTCCCGGAAGACCGACATCTCCCTGTTTCCACTCACCCTTTCCAGCCTCCTGGAGGCACCCCCGAAGGTTTGGATTGCCTCATAGAATTGCAGGGGGGTCACGCCCATCTGTTCGCACACCAGTCGTGAGCCCTCCAGGTTCAGGAGGTTGTGCCGGCCAAAGACCTTCAGCGGATAGGATTTATCCTCGAACAAAATAGTTGTGATCCCTTTTTCCAGGCGGTAAACCGGGAATGAATAAGGCAGGTTCCGGATGTCGGTCCTTTCCCGGCAGATCTTCCGGAGCTCTTCATCCTCCCCGCACCAGATCAGCGTTCCCCCCGGCGGAACCATCCGGATAAAGATCCTGAACTGCTCCACATATTCTTCAAAGGTGGGAAAAACGTTGATATGATCCCAGGCAATGCCGCTGAGCAGGGCGATATCGGGCCGGTACACATGGAATTTCGGCCTCCGGTCGATCGGGGAGGTCAGGTATTCATCCCCTTCGAGGATCATGTATTTCGATCCTTCCGACAGCTTCACCATCACCTCGAAGCCTTCCAGCTGGGCGCCGACCATGTAATCCGCCTCTATCTCACAATGCTGCAGGACATGCAGGATCATCGCGGTGATCGTGGTTTTCCCGTGGCTTCCGCCGATGACGACCCGGATCTTCTCCTTCGACTGTTCATAGAGGTACTCCGGATAGGAAAAGATCTTCAATCCCAGGTCTCTTGCGCGGGCCAGCTCGGGATTGTCGGCACGCGCGTGCATGCCGAGGATCACGGCGTCCAGGCCGGGATGGATGCGGCTGACATCCCATCCCATGCTGCCTGGCAGCAGTCCGTATTTTTGTAACCGGGTAAGGGAGGGATCGGTGATCTCATCGTCGGAACCGGTGACCCGGTAACCCTTCTTATGCAGGGCAATAGCCAGGTTATGCATCGCGCTCCCCCCGATCGCAATAAAGTGGACATTCATTAGTTGGGGTTTGAGCCAAAAGTACAATATTAACGCAGAAAGATTGTAAATTTACTGCTCCCCTGACCCCCGCTCCTGGTAAGAGAGGGGGATAAAGAGGGTGAGTTTATCAATTCTATGGAACCAGACATTCAATCATATAACCAGCTCCTTTCCGGCAAAACCCCTGAAGAGATCATCACCTTCTTCACCTCGCGGTTTCCGGGGAAAGTGGCTTTTGCCACCAGCCTCGGAGCGGAAGACCAGGTCATCCTGAGCATGATCGCATCGCTCAAAGCGGAGGTGAAGGTTTTCACGCTCGACACCGGCCGGCTCTTCCAGGAAACCTATGACCTGCTGGATCTTACCGTTAAAAAATACAAGATCCCCATCCAGGTCCAGTTCCCCGATGCAGCCCGGGTGGAGGAGATGGTCCGGAGCAAGGGCATCAACCTCTTTTATGAAAGCGTGGAGAACCGGAAGCTCTGCTGCCATATCCGGAAAGTGGAGCCCATGCAGCGGGCGCTGGCCGGCATGGAGGTATGGTTCACCGGACTGAGGAAGGACCAGGGGATCACCCGGAAAGGATTGCATATCGTTCAGCCGGACGAGCAGTATCATCTCATCAAGGTTTGCCCGCTCGTCGAATGGCACCCGGACCAGGTGTGGGGCTATATCCGGGAGCATCACATTCCCTACAATCCCCTTCACGATAAAGGATTTCCCAGCATCGGCTGCCTTCCCTGCACCCGGGCTGTCCGGCCGGGCGAGGATGAGCGTTCCGGGAGATGGTGGTGGGAGCTGCCGGAAAATAAAGAGTGCGGGATCCACAGTCCTCTCCCTGCAGCGGGAGAATAAAGGTGGGGGGCTATGAATACCGGATGGCTTTCACCGGACTGATCCTGGTAATGATGAAAGACGGCAGGATCAGCATCAGGAAACAGGCGATAAAACTGAAGAGATTCAGCAGCAGGATGTTCGCCAGGTCCAGGTTGATCGGAACGACCGGCATGTAATAGGATTCCTGCGGCAGGGTCAGGATCCCGAAATTCTTCTGTATCAGGCAGATCCCCAGCCCGATCACATTTCCCCAGAATAATCCCAGCCCGATCAGGTACGCGGAATGATAGAGGAAGATCCGGCGGATCCCCCGGTTCCGCATCCCCAGCGATTTCAGGATGCCGATCGTGTTCGTCCGCTCGAGGATCAGGATCAGCAGGGTGGAGATCATGGTGATGCCGGCCACCAGGATCATCAGGACCAGGATGATCAGGACGTTGATGTCCTGAAGGGCGAGCCAGTCGAAGATCTGCGGGTAAAGCTGCTTGATGGTGCGGGCGTCGAGCGAATAGCCGATGCGGTGATACACGTATTCCCCCAGCTTGTCGATATCCCGGAAGTTGTCCAGCAGGATCTCGAACCCTCCCACCTGGTCGTCTTCCCAGCCGTTGAGCTTCTGGATGTGGCGGATATCGCACAGGACATACATTTTATCGAATTCTTCCAGTCCCGTCTCATAGATCCCGGCGATCCGGAACTTCCGGCCCAGGGTGTTCTCTCCGGAAATGAAATACATCCGGAGATCGTCGTTCAGCTTCAGCTTCAGCAGCGATGCCAGGGTTTTTGAGATCAGCACGTCGTTCGATTTTCCCGAATCCGGCAGGTGCAGGATGCTTCCCCGGATGATCTTATCCCGGAAAAAGCTCCAGTCATAATCCCTGCCGATGCCCTTCAGCACGGCCCCCTCGATCTGGTCATGGGTGCGGATGATGCCGGCCTTGGTCGCGAAGACCTGGATATGGCGGATGCCCTTGTGCTTTTCGATCGACGGGTAAAATTCCTGGTGAACGGAGACCGGCTTGGGCTCCAGCGAGGAGTTCTCGTCATATTTCGTGACCAGGATATGCGAGCCGAACCCGATCACCTTGTCGCGCACCTCCTTCTGGAAACCCGTCAGGATGGCGACTGCCACGAACATCACAGCCAATCCCAGGGCGATGGCGGCAATGGCGATGCGCACGACCGGGCGGGAGAAATTCGCCTTACTCCCGGTTAGGGTCCTGCGGGCAATGAAAAGCTCGGTGTTCAATTCAGCGGTTTGGTTTTCAAAATTAAGCAAATAACCGCTTTCTGAGTTTCCGGAGGGTC
>DATJQF010000011.1:0-28168 GCA_035505995.1 Bacteroidales bacterium | reverse complement strand
GCTTTTCCGATAACCAGCAAAAAGGAATTGTCCCCAATAACAAATTCCGCAGGAACACCTTCAAGCTATCAGGCGAAACCAAACTTTCCGATCATTTCAAAATTTCCGGATCCGCCAATTATATTATTACCGCCGGCGACCGTATCCAGCAGGGATCCAACACTTCCGGCGTGATGCTCGGGTTGCTGAGGACACCTCCGACCTTTAACAATGCGGCCGGATACCAGTTCTCATCGAACTATACCCTACCCGACGGCACGTTGCTTTCCGACTGGCAGAACTTTCAGTTGAGCGGCGGCGACCCGACAGCCACCGGGCTTTCGGGAGACCAGAGAGGCTATCGTCACGGGATCTACTATGACAATCCTTACTGGACCGCCAACATGAACAAATATCACGACCAGGTGAACCGTTTGATCGGAGCCGCACAGGTGGATTATTATGCCACCAAATGGCTGAACTTCACCTACCGTATCGGGATCGACTGGTACGACCGCAAGATCAATGACGACCTGGCGATCGGGTCTTCCACCCAGCCCACCGGTTGGGCTAAGAGAGGGCATGAGTTGAGCAAGATCTTCAACTCCGACCTCATCATGACCATCGACAAGGATTTCGCCAAGGACTTCAACATTAAGTTCATCCTGGGTCAGAATATGTCCGAAAACTATTTCTCCAGCCTGAATGCGCAGGCTAACGGAATCGTGATCCCGGAATATTATAACCTGAACAATACCGCCAACATCAGTGCACAGGAACAAACCACGAATTACAGAAGGGCCGGGATCTACGGAGATGCGACCCTGTCGTGGAAAAGCATGCTGTATCTGACGGTGACCGGCAGAAATGACTGGACCACCACGCTGGCTGAGGGCCATAATTCATTCTTCTATCCTTCGGTAGGTCTGGGCTGGATCTTCACGCAGCTGCCCGGATTGAAGGATAACAAGGTCCTCCCATACGGGAAAGTCAGGATCAGCTATGCAATCCTGGCTAAGGATGCCCCCCCGTATAACACGAAGACCTACTTCGTTGCCCCTGGGGTGCTGGATGGCTGGACCACCGGTCTGACCTGGCCCTTCGAAGGCAACAACGGGTTCACCCTGAACGACCTCGCAGGCAATGAGAAACTGAAGCCGGAAAAGACCAAGTCTCTGGAAACGGGGATCGACCTGAAATTCATCCAGAACCGGATCGGCCTCTCCTATACCTTCTTCCGCAATGAAGGCACCGACCTGATCATGCCGGTTCCCATTGCCGCTTCCACAGGGTTTACTTCCGTCGAACTGAATGCCGCTTCCATCCTGACCTGGGGACATGAGATAACCCTGGATGTCATTCCCATCAAATCGAAAAACTGGGAATGGGACATCACGGTTAACTTCGCCAAGATCAACAACAAGGTCGAAGCCCTGGCTCCCGGCATCAATCGTCTGTTCCTCGGTGGCTTTACCGGGTCCGAAATCGACGCCGTGGTGGGTCAGCCTTATCGTACGATCTACGGGTATGACTGGAAGAAAGATGAAAACGGCAATGTCCTGATCGGCGACGACGGATATCCCATCATGTCCGATAATGAATCCGCTCTGGGTAATGTAGACCCGGACTGGACGATGGGCATCGGGTCCAACCTCCGCTGGCAGGATCTCTCCCTCTATTTCCTGATCGATATCAAGGTCGGCGGGAAAATGTGGGATGGCACCCGGGGAGCTCTCGATTATTTCGGGACCTCAGCCGGAACTCTGAACAGGGGTGACTCAGTGGTATTCTCCGGTATCGTAGAATCCACCGGTCAGGCGAATACACAGAAAGTGGCCCTCACGCAGGATTGGTATCAGGGCGTAGGCAGCGGGTTTGTCGGCTGCACCGCTCCGTATATCGAGGATGCCGGCTGGGTACGTCTGCGGACGCTGACGCTTTCTTACGACTTCACCCGGTTACTCCATAAGACCTTTATCAAAGGATTAACGGTATATTTCACCGGAACCAATCTGGTGCTGATCTCCAACTACAAAGGGATTGATCCTGAAACGAACCTGCTGGGTTCTGATAATGCACAGGGTGTTGACTACTTCAATATGCCCGGAACCAGGAGCTATACGGTCGGTCTTACCCTGGCATTATAATCTATACAGCGAACAAGATTCATAACAATAAACTGAAACAGGTATGAAAAATATAAAATTCAAACTCATCGGGGTTTTGATCCTCGTGGCTCTTGTGGTTGGTTCCTGTAAGAAATGGATCAATACGGATATCAACACAAGTCCCGACTCCCCAATTGATGTACCCATGAGTTCGTTGCTCCCGGCTGTGGAAGCCAACCTGGCTTACAATACCATCGGCGGGAATGACTACACAAGGGTTACTACTCAATGGATCCAGCAATTTATGGGTATCGCCCGTCAGTCGCAGGGTGAATCCAACTATATCTGGCACGACGGTGATGTGGACAACGTATGGAACACCACCTATGCATTCTCCATGACGGATCTGAAAACGCTGATTTCAAAATCAACTGATGATCCGACCTACAGGGGGATTGCCGATGTGCTGCTGGCGGATGCGCTGGGACACACTACTGACATCTGGGGTGATATACCCTATTCCCAGGCCTTCCAGGGCGTGAATAACCTCAGCCCTTCATTTGACACGCAGGATACGGTGTATAACTATATCTACAAGCTGCTGGATGAGGCCATCGCAAAATTAGCCTCCACTACCACCGTGGTGCGCGGAGACCTGATCTACAACGGTGACCCTGCTCTCTGGCTGAAGGCTGCGAATGCCATGAAGGCCCGTTATCTCCTGCATCTGAGCAAGCAGGATCCAGGTTCGTACGCCAAAGCACTGGCAGCCCTGAGCGGATGCCTGGCCAGCAATGCCGACAACATGCAGCTGGTATTTCTCAACCAGCAGGGATCCCAGAACCCGCTGTACCAGTTCATGAACCAGCGTGGGGATATCGCCATGCACCAGGTATTCATGGACACCCTGAAGGGTCGCGGCCCGGATCCCAGAATGTATGTATATGCATCTCCCGGCGCCGATACGTCGGATCTGTACCAGGGAGCCGGCTGGGGTTCCACCGGAGAAAACGCTTCTCCCCCGGGTCCTGCTGTTGCTTCCCCGGCTGCTCCGGTGTATTTCATAACCTATGCCGAGTGCCTCTTCATCAAGACCGAATGTGAATTCGCGACCGGCGTAGCTGAATCGCAGGTCAAGGCGGACCTGGTCGCTGCAGTAGGCGCCTCGATGGATCAGTTTGGCGTGTATGATGCCACTTACATGACCTTCTACGATGCCGCCATCCAGCAGCCTTATGTAACAGGACCGGTCCTGTTCCATGAGATCATGATGCAGAAGTGGATCGCCCTTTACAACCAGGGCGAGGCGTATGTCGACTGGAGGCGCACCGAGAATGCCATCGGACTGTCGCCGAACCCGAACCCCGCCACCGGCTCCAAGCCTGGCATCCCGAGGAGATTCCCCTATTCACTGGGCGAAAAGAGCTATAACTCCAATACTCCGACGGATGTGGACATCTGGCAGCGGGTATGGTGGGATAAAGCTCCCAAATAATCTGACTGTTGCTTTAAAAAAGGCTGCCCGTTCGGGCAGCCTTTTTTATTTTATTCCCAGTGTTTGACCCAGCATCTTCGCCGGATATGCTGCCGGCCCACATAGTTCTTCCAGATGGTCACGGCTTTTAGATTTTCCTCCAGCTGGGGACTGGTGACGGCTTTCCGGACGCCATGCTCCAGGTACGCTTTGTGCAGATCGTGGTAGATGAGTGCCAGGACTCCCTTTCCCTGGTAGTCCGGCCGAACACCGACAAGATACATATCGATGATATCATTCCTGCGGATGGCCCTGAGCAGCCTCAGGAATCCAAAGGGGAACAGCTTTCCCCTGCATTTTTGCAGCGCCCGCGTGAGCGAAGGCATGCTTACCCCGAACGCCACCACTTTATCCTGCTCGTCAATGATGATGGAAACAAATTCGGGCCGGATAAACCCGAAATATTGCTCCGTATACGCGTCCATCTGCTGTTCGCTGATAGAGGCATATCCGTACAATACCTGGTAGGCCTCGTTGAGGGTCACGAACATTTTCCTCGCCCAGGGCTTCAGCTCCTTTGCTTTTTTTACCTGCAGGACCCGGAGCTGGTACTTCTCCAAAACCAGCCGGGCCATCCGGTCTACCTTCTCCGGGATATCCGGAGGAATGATGAATTCGTACTGGAGCCAGTCGGCGGCTTTCTGAAACCCCATCCTGACCATATGTTCCGGATAGTACGGATAATTGTAGATCACTGCCATCCCGGATAACTCCTCAAATCCCTCCACCAGCATGCCCTCCCGGTCCATATCCGCAAAACCCAGCGGTCCGTGGATCCCTTTCAGTCCTTTTGATCTCCCCCATTCTTCGACCGTGCGGATCAGGGCTCCGGAAACTTCCGCATCATCTATGAAGTCGATCCAACCGAATCTCACCAGGGGTTCATTCCAGTATTGATTGGCTTTCGGATTGATGATCCCGGCCACCCGCCCCACCAGTTCTCCCTCCCGGTAAGCCAGCCAGTATTCGGCCTCACAGTACTCGAAAGCGGCGTTCTTATCCCTGCGCAGGGTATTGTACTCATCCATCAGCAGGGGCGGACACCAGTAAGGATTTCCCCGGTACAGCGACAACGGGAACTCGATGAACCGTTTCAGGTCTTTCCGGGATTCGACTTTTTTGATCTCAAGGCTCACCGGCAGCGGTTTAGTGAATAAAAATAACAAATCAGAGCCATTTCTCCTTTCGATACCATTCGATGGCTTCCGTCACCCCTTTTTCCAGGTCATAGTCCGGGCGGAAGCCCAGGTCGTCGTAAAGCGGCCGTACCTCGCATTTCCAGTTGGTGCTTTTCAGGACCCTGAACTTATCCGTGTTCAGGGTAGGTACCGAACCCCAGGCGCCATACAGCTTTTCCAGAAACCAGGCCATGCCTCCCACCAGCGTCTCCGGGACCCGGAGGGTCAGCGTTTTTTTCCCCAGCACTTTCCGGGTGATGGCGGCAAAAGCTTCCGTATCATATTCGTTCCCGTCGGAAATGAAATAATGTTTCTGCACCAGACGGGATGCCAGCAGATCAAACACCGCACGGCAAAGATCCTTGACATATATGAAGGTCAGGACCTGGCGGCTCCGCCCGATATAGGTCTCCAGCCCGTTGTGCATCGTCCTGAAAAAAACGAAATAATCCTTCTCCCTGGGCCCGTAAACGCCCGTCGGACGAAGGATCAGCCACGGGAAGGAATCCAGCGAGCGGAGATAACGCTCCGCCTCCAGCTTGCTCTTCCCGTACAGCTCAATGGGACGGGGGTCGTCCGATAATTTTACCGGTTCCATGGTCACCGGGTCCCCGGGACCATACGCCGCCAGACTGCTGATGTACAGGAATTTTTCCGGGATCATCCCCGTTTGCCGCAATGCCTCGATGAAATTCCTGGTGTAAAGGAAATTGACCCGGTAAAAGTCATCTTTCCGGCTCGACTTGGTAATTCCTGCATTATGGATAATATAGTGGAACCGTATGTTCTCCTGCTTGCACCGGGTAAGGACCTCCACGATGCGTTCCACCGACGAGAAATCCATTTCCAGGAAATGCGTTTCCGGGTCCTGCAGGTATTGCTTCGAGCTGGTTTTCCGGATCCCGGCATATACGCGGTATTTTCGCTTCAGTCCTTCCCCGACCAGGAAGCTCCCGATAAACCCGCTGGCGCCGGTGATCAGAACGGTCTCCATGGATCATTCAAAGTGTTTCACAAAGCACCTGCGGGTCAGATGCTGGCGTGCGTTGTACATGTTCCACATCTGCGACGCTTTGTTGTCGGCCAGCTGGGGATTGGAGACCAGCTGTTTCACATGATTCTTCAGGTATCCTTTCTGAATCTCGTAATGATAGATGCCCACGACTCCTTTCCCCTGGTAATCGGGATGGACGGCGTTGAGGTACATGTCCACCAGTTCGTGCTGTTTGAGGGCCCGCAGAATATGAATAAAACCGAAGGGGAACATCCGGCCGTTGCATTTCTGCAGTGCCCGGGTCAGGGAAGGCATCGAAATTCCGAAACCCACCACGTCATCCTTCTCATTGACCACGAAGCTGACATAATCCGGGTTGATGAACGGGAAATACTGCTTGGTGTAAGCATCCATTTGCTTCTGCGTAAGCCCGGTGAAACCGTACAGGTCCCTGAAGGAGAGGTTCAGCAGGTTCCACATCTTGGCTGCATAGGGCAACAGCTCTTTCGCTTTCTTCACCTTAAGGGGCCGCAGATGATATTTTTCCGATGCCAGCCGGGCAGCCCGTTCCACTTTTTCGGGGATCGGGACATTGTCCATGATGTACTGCACCCATTCGGCAGCCACCTGGAAGCCCATCTTCTCCAGGTGTTCCGGGTAGTAGGAATAATTGTAGATGGAAGCCATGGTCGCCAGCTCGTCGAATCCCTTTACCAGCATCCCTTCGTTATCCATGTCGGAAAATCCGAGGGGGCCGTGAATACCGGTCATTCCCTTTGATTTTCCCCAGGCAATGACGGCTTCGATCAACTTCCGGCTGACCTCCGGGTCATCCACAAAATCGATCCATCCGAACCGCACCAGATTTTCCTTCCACCGTTCATTCGACTTACGATTGATGATCCCGGCGATCCTGCCGCAGAGCTTCCCTTCCCTGTATGCCAGCCAGTATTCGGCTTCGCAGAATTCAAAGGCCGGATTTTTGTCTTTCTCCAGGGTTTTGTATTCATCCATCCGCATGGGCGGGCACCAGTACCGGTTGCCTTTAAAATGGCGGTAGGGGAAGTCAATAAATGCCTTCAGGTCGCGTCGTGTAGTGACCTGCTTGATGATAATATCCATTCTGATTAAGGGATTGAAAATTATTCGATGATTTTGAGTTTCTTCCCCAGGATTTCAAATTTCTCCAGGGCGATATCGACCTGCTCCCGGGTATGGGTGGCCATCAGGGAGAACCGGATAAGCGTAGAATCCTTGCTGACCGCGGGCGACACCACGGGGTTGACAAATATGCCTTCGTCGAGCAGCAGGCGGGTCAGCTTCAGGGTTTTGAAGTTATCCCGGATATACAGCGGGATGATCGGGGTCACGGAGTTGCCGGTATCGAATCCCAGCCGGTGAAACCCGTCGAGTGCATAATGGGTGACATCCCAAAGGTGCGTGATCCGCTCCGGTTCGTTCTGGATGATCTCGAGAGCGGCGATGACGGTGGCGGCGGAAGCGGGCGTCATGCTGGCGCTGAAGATCAGGGTGCGGGAATGATGCTTGATATAGTTGATCGTATCGAAGTCGGATGCAATAAACCCGCCCAGGGCGGCAAGCGACTTGCTGAAGGTCCCCATGATCAGGTCCACCTTATGGGTGAGGCCGAAATGAGATGCCGTTCCGGCGCCTTTTTCCCCGATCACCCCGATGGCATGGGCATCGTCCACCATGATCGTGGCATCGTACTTTTCCCCCAGTTTCACGATCTCGGGGAGGTTGGCAATATCGCCGTCCATGCTGAAGATGCCATCCACCACGATCAGCTTCATCTGGTTCGGCTCGCATTTCCGCAGCAGCCTTTCCAGGGAGTTCATGTCGTTATGGCGGAATTTCATGACCTTCGCGAATGAGAGCCGGGTGGCTTCGATGATGGATGCATGATCCAGCTCATCGATCAGGATGACGTCGTTGCGGGAGGTGACGGTCGGGATCACGCCGATGTTCACCTGGAACCCCGTGCTGTAAACCAGCGCAGCATCTTTCCTGACAAATTCCGCCAGCTTCTTTTCCAGCTCAATATGGATATCCAGCGTCCCGTTCAGGAACCTCGATCCTGCGCATCCCGTTCCGTATTTCACGATCGCCTTTTCGGCCGCTTCCTTGATCTTCGGGTGATTGGTAAGCCCCATATAGCTGTTGGACCCGAACATCAGCACATCCCGCCCGTTCATTTTCACGATCGTGTCCTGATCCGATTCGATCATCCGGAAGAAAGGATAGATCCCCAGTCGCTCCACTTTCTGCGGTTCCTTGTAATGGATCGTCTTACGTTGTAAATACCTCATAGCATATCATCCAGATAATACGCAGTCTTCAAGCAGGTAAAAATATAAATAAATTATGAATCAAGAGCTCAGCTGCTGTTCTGCCACTTCTTTTCCGGCTTTCAGCGCATTCAGGTTCTGCGTAATGATATCCACCCCCTTATTCTTGAATATAAACCGGATGGCCTCTTCCAGTTCTTCATATTCCATACCCAGGAAAGGAGAGGCGGCACCGAGGACCACGGTATTTGCAGTTTTGGCAGATCCGCTATCTTTTGCAAGGGTTTCCGCATCCAGCGCGATATGATGGGGAAGCTTTTTCAGTTCGGCGAGGACGTTTTCCATATCCGGGTAATCCGGGATATTCAGGAAGGGCTTGGTACTCGTGATCAGCCATCCGTCCGGGGAGAGATAGGGCAGATAACGAAGGGATTCGAGGGGTTCGACCGCAATGATCAGGTCGGCTTTCCCGCAGGGGATCAGGTCGGATGCGATCTCCCGGTCGGAGATGCGGAGGTTCGATTGCACGTCGCCGCCCCGTTGCGCCATTCCGTGGACTTCCGATTGTTTCAGGTAATATCCTTTTTCCAGCGCCGCATACCCGATGATGGCGGCAATCGAGATAATCCCCTGGCCGCCCACGCCGGCCAGAATAATGTCTTTTTTCATGGATCAGGCCGTTTGGGTCTGTTTGAATTTTTCCCTCATTCTCTTATCGATGGCGACGATGCATTCCCGTCGCGGGATGATCACGGAAACTCCCGGGTAGGCTAACTCCCCGAGGATGACCTTGACGTTCTCCTCATGGAATTTCTTCAACGGCTTCAGGACATGGATATGCTCCGGCTCCACCCCTATTCCTTTGCAGATATCTTCGATGCGTCCGGTGGCCGGCGATTCCTGGCCTCCGGTCATGGCGGTGGTCCCGTTGTCCAGGATAAAAATGGTGACCGGCGATTTTTCATTCACGGCATCCAGCAGTCCGGTGATACCCGAATGGGTGAACGTGGAATCCCCGATGACTGCCACGGCAGGCACCAGCCCTGCATCGGCCGCACCCTTTGCCATCGTGATGGAGGCGCCCATGTCCACGCAGGAGTTGATGGATTCAAAAGGTTTCAATGCTCCCAGGGTATAGCAGCCGATATCTGAAAATACGCGTCCCTTGGGCAGCGCCGCGAGGGCTTCGTTCAACGCCTTATAAGAGTCAATATGCGGACATCCGTTGCACATCGAGGGGGGTCGTCCCACCACCACCGACGGGACCGGAAGCCCCTGGGTATCTTTCATGCCCAAGGCTACAGCCACTACGTTGGGGGTAAGCTCGCCGGTTCTGGGCAAGGTTCCGTCCAGTTTCCCTTTTACGGGGACGCCCTGCCCTAAAAAGCCTTTCAGCATTTCCTCCACCATCGGGTATCCTTCTTCCACCACCAGCACCTCCGCGCATTCCCGGCAGAGCCTTTCCACCAGGGATTTCGGCAGCGGATACTGGCCGATCTTGAGCACCGGGTGAGGCACGGTGCGGTCCGGGTAATTTTCCAGCAGGTAATTATACGCGATGCCGGTGACCAGGATCCCGCGCGATTTATCGGGACCCTCGATGTACCGGTTGAAGGGAGAGTTCTCTGATTCGGAAATGAATTTTTCCTGGTCGCTCAGCAGGTTCCGGTATTTTCTTTTTGCGATAACCGGCAGCAGTACATATTGGCGGAGATCCGACGGCAGGCGGATCTCATTTTGCGAACGGGTTTCCCTGCGCACGATGCCCGAGCGCGAATGGGCCAGCCGCGTGGTGATCCGGATCAGGACCGGGATCAGGTATTTTTCAGAGATCTCATAGGCAAGATGGACCATGTCGTATGCTTCCTGCTGGTTGGAAGGTTCCAGCATCGGCATCAGGGAGAATTTTCCGAAGAAGCGTGAATCCTGCTCGTTCTGGGAAGAATGCATCGAAGGGTCGTCGGCCGCCACTACCACCATTCCCCCGTTGGCCCCGGTGATGGCGGAATTGATGAACGGGTCGGCGGCAACATTCAGGCCTACATGCTTCATGCAAACCATCGCCCTTTTTCCCGCATAGGAGACGCCCAGTGCGGCTTCCATGGCGGTCTTCTCATTGGTCGCCCAGCTGGCCCGGATGTTCGCCTTCTTTGCCTGGGCGGAATTCATGACATATTCGGTGATCTCGGTCGAAGGGGTCCCGGGGTATGCATAGATTGCTGAAAGACCTGCATCCATCGCCCCCTGTGCGATAGCTTCGTCCCCCAGGAGTAGTAATTTTTGCATAAGCAGGAAAGATTTATATGTCAGACAAATGTAGTAAAATTTTATTATCCGGATGGTTTTTTAAGTCATGCGAAATGGCTAATTTTGCCGCTCCAATCTCGCTAAGAATCGACCCCCGGTCATGAAAAAAATTCTTCTGCCCTTCCTTTTCCTGCCTTTGATGTTTTACCTGGTTGTGCTGACGGGTCTTCCGCTTTCCGCGCAGAACGCGACCGTCCGTGGATTCGTTTACGAAAAGGAGACCGGTGAGCCGGTGATCTTCACCAATGTTTATTTCTATAAGACCTCGATCGGCGCCGCTACCGATATCAACGGGTATTTTGTCATCACCAAAATACCGCCCGGCGAATACACCCTGATGGTCACCAGCATGGGCTTCGATACCATCCGCATCCCGATGACGCTGCATGCCAATGACCTGATCTCAAAAAAACTTTACCTGCCGAAATCCAGCGTGATGCTGGAGGAGATCAATGTCTCGGCCACCCGCCAGGACCGGAAAGTGGAGACCCAGACTTCCATCATCAAGATCACCCCCAAACAGATCGAGCAGATCCCGACCATCGGCGGACAGCCTGATCTCGCCCAGTACCTGCAGGTGCTGCCCGGGGTCATTTTTACGGGCGACCAGGGAGGCCAGCTTTACATCCGCGGAGGTCCCCCGGTCCAGAACAAGGTGATCCTCGACGGGATGACGATCTATAATCCCTTTCATTCGATCGGGCTGTTCTCGGTCTTTGACGTGGATATCATCAAGAACGTGGATGTATATACCGGCGGTTTCAACGCGGAATATGGCGGCAGGATCTCCTCGATCATGGATATCACCACGCGCGACGGGAACAAGAAACGTTTTGCCGGGAAGATCGACGCCAGCACGTTCGGGGCCAAGCTGCTCCTGGAGGGACCGATCGTGAAGGAGAAGGATGAGAACAGCACCAGCGCTTCCTGGATCTTCTCGATCAAGAACTCCTACCTGGAGGAGAGCTCCAAGATCTTCTATAAATACATCGACCCAAACGGGCTTCCGTATGATTACCTGGACATTTACGGGAAGATCTCCGTGAACGCCCCCAACGGAAGCAAAGTTTGCTTTTACGGGTTCGACTTTTCCGACGACGTCAAATACAAAGCCATCCAGAATTACGGCTGGAATTCTTACGGCGGCGGCGCCAACTTCGTGGTGATTCCGGGCAAAACCCCGATGCTGCTCGAGGGATACGTTGATTATTCCAGCTACCTGGTCACCCTGGATGAGGTCAACCGCTCCCCGCGCTCCAGCTCGATCGCCGGGTTTACGGCCGGACTTAATTTCACGTACTTCTTCGGCAAGGACGCCATCAAATACGGGCTGGAGATGAACGGCTACAAAACCACGCTGGATTTCTACAATTCCGTGAACCGGGTCATCGACTATACCCAGAATACCACCGAGCTCAACGGGTATGTGAAATACAAGTGGATGCTCAAGAAATTCATCATCGAGCCGGGGCTTCGCCTGCAATACTATGCTTCCCTGGCGGAGATCTCCTTCGAGCCCAGGCTGGCCGTCAAGTACAATGTGACCGATCATTTCCGCCTGAAAATGGCGGGCGGGCTTTATTCCCAGAACCTGATCAGCACTACGTACGACCTGGATGTGGTAAACCTTTTTTACGGGTTCCTGGCCGGCCCCGATAATCTTCCTTCTACTTTCGAGGGAAAAAAAGTCACCAGCAAGCTCCAGAAATCAGACCAGATCGTGCTGGGCTTCGAGCTGGACCTGTTCAAGAACCTTTTCCTGAACGTGGAAGGCTACTATAAGTATTACCCGCAGCTGACCAACCTGAACCGGAACAAGCTGTATGACGATACGCCGGAAAATGCCGACAAGCCGGATTACCTGAAAAAAGACTTCATCATCGAGAAAGGAGACGCGGAAGGAGTGGATGTGTCCCTTAAATATGATATCCGCCAGTTTCATTTCTGGCTGGTCTATTCCCTGTGCTATATCCACCGGAACGACGGGATCTCCACGTACGTCCCTCCTTACGACCGCCGGCATAACGTCAACCTCACGGCGAGCTACCTGTTCGGAAAAAGAAAATCCTGGGAGCTGGACGCCCGCTGGAACTATGGATCGGGGTTCCCGTTCACCCAGACCCAGGGATTTTATGAAGAGCTGAACTTCAACAATATTTTCGATAATTACACCACCCAGAACGGAAACCTGGGGATCCTCTACGCGGGATTCGACGAGGGAAGACTGCCCTACTACAGCCGCCTGGACCTGAACCTGAAAAAGAATTTCGAGCTGGGAAAATACACGAGGGTGGATATCAGCTTCAGCATCACCAACGTGCTGAACCAGGAAAATATATTCTATTTCGACCGCGTCACCTATACCCGGATCAACCAGTTGCCCTTCATGCCGAGCCTGGGAGTAAGCTTTGCATTCTGACCCTTTTAGTTGTAACTTAGCCTGCGAACTGTCATCCTATAAAATATTCACGGCCATGAAAAAAATTTTCAATCCCGGATTAGTGGGTTTAGTCACCCTGATAGCACTTTATTCCTCCTGTGCCAAGGATACCTCGAGCCCTTCCTCCGACAACCGCTCCAAATTCCTGGGGACCTGGAATGTCACCGAGACTTATAATAAAGCGGGATCCCCCGGGTGGCTGATGCCTCTCCTGACCTACCAGGTAACCGTCACGGCAGATCCCGACTCCTCGACGGCGGTTTTCATTTCGAATTTTGCCAATGCCGGAGCGAATGTGAAAGCACATGCGGAGACCTCCGGGAACAACATTTATATTTCCCCTGCCAAACAGGTCCTCTCCACCGGCTGGAAAGTGGATGGCAGCGGGACGATCACCGGGACCACCCCGATCAACTGGATCTACACGATAGATAATGGCGCGGATATTTTTTATGCGACGGCCGTGTACTCCAAATAAATAAGGAAAGAATCCCCCGCTACCGTAATTTCTGTTCTTTTTTGCGCTGTTCCAGCGTCGTGACCACGTCGCCGTACATCTTTTGAAATTCGTCGGGCATGGATTGATAATAGGCCAGGTTCAGGGTGAATCTTTTTTTCGAGATCCGGTATTCGGAGAAGAGTTCCTGGTAACGGACCGAAGCGGGTGCAGAGAGCCCCGTCCGGTGATTCCTTTCATACTGGAGCACGGACTCCAGGACATGGATGTCGGCCAGGAGACGGACCATCTCATCATGGGGGATGATCGAGTCGGCCGACAGGCCCTTGGGCAGCATCGGTTTCCGCTCCTGGGTGCAGGAAACGGCTAACAGGAAAAAGCCCAGGATTACCGCGTATTTCACGGATTACTTCTTGCCCCGCTGGTTATATTCTTCGTTAAGGGCATCCAGCACCTCCCGGGTGATTTCCAGGCTGTCGTTGGCAAGCAGGATCTCCCCGGCGGTCTTGTAGCCCAGGATATACTCGTACCCGAATTTCCGGTTATACCGCTTGAGGAAATTCGTGACCGTATCGAGCAGGCGAAGGTTCATGTTCATCTCTTTATCCGCCACCTGCTGCGTGTACTTATCCTTTTTATCCGCCAGCAATTGCTGCCGCTGCATCAGTTCCTCGTAAACCACCTTGGCTCGATCCTCGGCAATGGCGTTGCTCTGGACTTTTGCCTGAAATTCGGCGGCATCTTTTTCGAAGGCGCTCTGCTCGGAGAGGATCTCGTTCTGCAGCTTCTTCCCCGTGCTCTCCAGATCGCTCCGTAGATTCTTAACGAACTCATATTTTTCGTTCAGGGTATCCAGGTTCAGATACACGATCCGGGCAGGTCCTGACGGGGCGTTCCTGATGACCGGGGTGACCTGCGCTTCCTGGGTTCTCCGGGAATGGAAGAACAGGACATACAGGACCCCCAACCCGACGAGGAGGACCAGGTTCAGTATCAGGCTCACCATCAGCAACGGATGGGAGTGCTTCCCGTTGTGCTCTTTTGCTTCATTTGCCGGCATGACTGTAGCGGCTTCCTGCTTCATGGCAGGGTCTGTAAAATTTTCTTCCTGCATAGGTTATTATTTAATTGCCCAGTTCCGACATGAATTTGATCCGCATGAGGCGGATCTCTTCTTCCGTGAAATCATCTTCTCCCAGTGATTTCAAGGCTTCCGAGACGGAATCGGATTCTGCTTCGCGAAAATACTCAAAAATCTCCTCCTGGTGGTACCTGTCGATGAATTCATCGATGTAGTAATTGATATCGATCTTGGTCCCCGAGCTCACGATGCTTTCGATCTCCGACAGCATTTCGTTCATGCTCAGGTTCTTGGCATAGGCAATATCTTCCAGGGCGATCTTGCGGTCAATATTTTGAATGATATACACCTTCAACCCGGATTTGTTGATCACCGATTTGACCACCATATCCATCGGCCGGATGATTTCATTCTCCTCCACGTATTCCTTGATGAGGTCCAGGAAAGGTTTCCCATATTTAAGCGCCTTTCCGCTTCCGACGCCGGTGATCTGCTTCATCTCGTCGTGGGTCACCGGATACTGGATCGCCATATCCTCCAGGGAAGGATCCTGGAAGATCACGAAAGGAGGCAGCTTCTCCTTGCGGGAGATCTCCTTCCGGAGATCCTTAAGCAGGGAGAACAGGGTCTTGTCGGCCGTGCTGGTCTTCGACCCCATGGCGGCAAAGAATTCATCCTCCTCAATATTTTCATAGTCGTGGTCGTCCACGAGCATGACCGAATAGGGCTGCTTCAGGAATTTATGCCCTTCGGGACTGACCTTCAGCAGCCCGTAATTTTCAATATCCTTCACCAGGAGCCTTTCGATCAGGGTCTGGCGGATCACGGCATTCCAGAACTTTTCGTCCTTCTCGCCGCCGACGCCGAAGACCCCGAGCTTGTTATGCTTGTAGGATTTTATCGTGGCGGTATTCTTCCCGATCAGGATATTGACGAGATGCTTCTGCTTGAACTGCTGCTTGACGGCCAGGACGGTATCGAGCACCATTTTCACGTACTGCTTGCCTTCGAACCGCTTCTTGGGATGCAGGCAGTTGTCGCAGTTCTGGCAATTATCTTCCTTGTAGATCTCCCCGAAATAATGAAGAAGCTGTTTCCTCCGGCAAACGGAGGATTCCGTGTACGCCACCGTTTCCAGGAGCAGCTGCTTCGCGATCTCCTGTTCGGCGACGGGCTTCCCCTTCATGAACTTCTCGAGCTTCTGGATATCGTCGTAACTGTAGAAGGCGATGCAATTCCCTTCCCCGTCGTCGCGGCCGGCTCGGCCTGTCTCCTGGTAATATCCCTCGAGGCTTTTGGGAATGTCGTGATGGATCACGTACCGCACGTCGGGCTTGTCGATCCCCATCCCGAAGGCGATGGTGGCGACGATCACATCCACCTCTTCCATCAGGAAACGGTCCTGGTTCTGACGGCGGGTCTGCGCATCCAGCCCGGCATGGTACGGCAGCGCTTTGATCCCGTTCACCACCAGGGTTTCCGCAAGCTCTTCCACCTTTTTCCGGCTCAGGCAGTAAACGATCCCGGATTTCCCCTGATTGCCCTTAATATATTTAATGACATCCTTGACGACGTTCTTGGTCTTCGGCCGGACCTCGTAATAGAGATTGGGCCGGTTGAACGAGGCTTTATAGATGGCCGCGTTCAGCATATTCAGGTTCTTCTGGATATCCTGCTGTACTTTCGGGGTCGCTGTGGCTGTCAGTGCGATGACCGGCACCTTCTGGCCGATGGCATCGATGATCGGCCGCAGGCGGCGGTACTCGGGCCGGAAATCGTGTCCCCATTCTGAAATGCAATGCGCCTCGTCGATAGCGTAAAATGAGATCTGGATCGATTTCAGGAAATCGATGTTCTCTTCCTTGGTGATGGTCTCGGGGGCCACATACAGCAGCTTGGTCTTTTGCTCCGTCACATCTTTCTTCACCTGGGTGATCTCCTGCCGGGTGAGGGAGGAGTTCATGAAATGGGCGACATCCGTTTCGGTACCGAAGCTCCGGATGGAGTCCACCTGGTTTTTCATCAGGGCGATCAGGGGCGAGATGATGATCGCGGTTCCGGGCTTGATCAGCGCCGGCAACTGGTAGCATAACGATTTGCCGCCGCCGGTGGGCATGATCACGAACGTATCCTTGTCGTTGAGAACATTCTTGATGATGGCTTCCTGGTTGCCTTTGAAACTGTCGAACCCGAAGACTTTCTTCAGAATCTCATACAACCGCTTATCGTCCTTCCTGGGCGCCATTTGCTGAACTCGGATTAATTTTAGTAATTTTGGAGAGTGTTATTGACTTTTAATGATTTACATACCCCTTATTACAAATTTAATATAAAACAAAAATTTTGCTGCAAATTTTATAAAAAATAATGCGTTGAAAGAACCCGGTGAAATAAAAAAAATTGCTATTAGCACCATCCGTGAGGAAATGGAGGTTCTTTCGGGCCTGGTGCATTCGGTGGACGATCATTTCGTCAAATGCGTAGAGCTGGTGCTCCGTTCGAAGGGCAGGGTCATTGTGACGGGGATCGGGAAAAGCGCGATCATCGGTTCCAAGCTGGTGGCCACGCTGAATTCCACGGGGACCCCGGCCGTCCTGATGCATGCCGCCGATGCCATTCACGGCGACCTGGGGATGATCCAGAAGAAAGACGTGATCATCTGCCTCTCCAAGAGCGGGGAAACCGCCGAGATCAAGGTGCTGGTCCCTCTGCTGAAGATGCACGGAAGCTCGCTGATCGCGATTGTTTGCAACCGGAATTCCTACCTGGCGCACCAGGCAGATTATGTGATTCATGCAAAGGTTGCCAAGGAAGCCTGCCCGAACAACCTGGCCCCGACCTCCAGCACGACCGCGCAACTGGTGCTGTGCGATGCACTGGCTGTCTGCGTCCTGGAATGCCGCGGGTTTACCACGGCCGACTTTGCGAAATTCCATCCGGGCGGGACGCTGGGAAAAAAGCTTTACCTTAAAGTTTCCGACCTCTTCCAGAGCAACCAGGTCCCCGCGGTCCGCGTCAAGGATCCTATCAAGACCGTGATCGTAGAGATCTCTTCGAAGCGGCTGGGCGCTACCGCCGTCCTGGACGGGAAAGAGCTGGCCGGCATCATCACCGACGGGGATCTGCGGAGGATGCTTGAAAAGAATGCCGACCTCGGTAAGATCAAGGCGGCCGATATCATGAACCGGCATCCGAAAACGATCGGACCGGGGGCTCTCGTCGTAAATGCGCTGCAAACCATGAGAGACCATAATATTACTCAGCTCCTTGTCGTGGAGAAGAAAAAGTACCTGGGGGTGATCCATCTTCACGATATCCTGAAAGAGGGTATCCTCTGAAATCAGCCCCGGTCAAATCCTGTGCATTTTGTGAGAAGGCGGATCAACATATCCCTGGGGCTGTCGTTATGGATGATTCTGTGGCTGCTGCCTTTCACCGGACACGCCCAGCTCACGAAGATCATGGGCCGGGTCACCGACAGCGTTACCAGGGAACCGATCCCTTTTGTGAATATCCTGATCACCGGGACTACCCTCGGGACCCTGACCGACTTCAACGGGAGGTACTCGATGGAGATCAAAAAACCCGGCGACTCCATCCGGGCAAGGCTCCTGGGATATAAACCGCAGACCCGGAAGATCCAGAAAAACCAGTTCCAGACGATCGATTTCGAGCTGCAGCCCGAGCACCTCAACCTGCCGGAAGTGGTGATCCGGTACAAAGGAAACCCGGCAGAGGAGATCCTCCGGAAGATCATCGAGAACCGCGACCGGAACAGCCTGAAATCCTACCAGAGCTACCAGTATAAAGCCTATACGAAAATCGAGATCGATGCGAACAATATCACCGACAAGCTCCGGAACCGGAAACTGTTCAAGCCCTTCGGGTTTGTATTCTCCTATGTAGATACATCCACGGTAAACGGGAAGTCTTATCTCCCGGTGTTCCTGACCGAAACCAGCTCGGATGTCTATTACCGGAAGAATCCGCGGGCGAAGAAGGAGATCATCACGGCGAACCGGATTTCGGGACTCGAAAATGAAAGCGTCTCCCAGTTCCTGGGGAATCTTTCCGAAGAAGTGGAAATTTACAAGGACTACATTGTCCTCCTCGAGAAGAATTTCATCAGCCCGATCGCATCGTTCGGACTGGATTATTATAAATACTACCTGGTCGACAGCGCTGCCATCGACGGCAACTGGTGTTATCATATCATGTTCAAGCCAAAGCGGAAGCAGGAGCTGACCTTTTCCGGGAACTTCTGGGTGGCGGATACTTCCTTTGCCATCAAGAAGATCCAGATGCGGATCGCCGACGATGCCAACATCAATTTCCTGAACGATCTGGCTATCGAGCAGGATTATAAATGGACCGACCAGAAATTCTGGATGCTCACCAAGGATTACATTGTGGCCGACCTGAACATCATCGGGAATGCAAAAAAGATCGTCGGATTCTATGTGCATAAAACTTCCATCTACAGCAATTTTCAGTTTGATGTCCCGGAATCCAAACGGTTCTTTTCACTTCCTTCCAACGTCTTTGTGGAGGAGTATGCCACCAAGCTGGACACCGCCACCTGGGATACGATCCGGCCGGAACCCCTTTCCAAATCGGAGAAAGGGATCTATACGATGGTGGATTCGGTGAAGAATATCCCGATCTTCAAAACTTACACCGATATCGTCTACGGGATTATTTTCGGGTACCTGTCGTGGGGAAAGATAGAGCTGGGGCCTTATTTCAAGCTGTACAGCTTTAACGCGGTGGAAGGGAACCGGTTCCGGTTCGGCTTCCGGACGGCCAACTCCTTCAGCAAGATCGTTCAGCTGGAAGGATATGTCGCTTACGGGACCCTCGACCAGCAGTTCAAATACGGGGGGGATATCATCTGGATGCTGAAGAAGAACCCGCGGCGCGACCTGACCGCTGCCTTTAAATATGATGTGGAGCAGCTGGGGATGAGCCCGAACGCCTTTTCCACCGACAATATCCTTACTTCCCTTTTTCACCGGGGCCCCAACAACAAGCTGACCATGGTCCGGGAATATAAGCTGTCCTATGAGCATGAGTGGTTCAACGGACTGATCAATACCCTGACGTTCAACCACCGGGAGATCTTTCCGCTCGGAGGAACCCAGTTTATCACGTTCCCTCAGAATCACGAGTCTCCCGTTTATATGAATTCCATCTATACCTCGGAAATAAAACTCGACACAAGGCTGTCATTCAAGGAAAGGTTCGTCAGCGGGGAATTCTACCGGTACACGCTGAGCTCCGGTTACCCGATCATCACGCTCAGCTACTCCTATGGCTTCCCCAATCTCTTCAAGAGCGACTATGAGTACCACAAGCTTACCCTGAATATCGAGCAGTGGTTCAATTTCGCAACCATCGGCTGGTCCAAATACATGATAGAAGCAGGCAAGATCTGGGGGACCCTGCCCTATTCCCTGCTCAAGATCCACGACGGGAACCAGACTTTTTTATATGATGAGCTGGCCGCCAACCTGATGAATTATTACGAGTTCGTCAGCGATGAGTATGTAACCTTTTACTACACCCACCATTTCGACGGGCTGCTGTTCAACCGGATCCCCCTGCTGCGAAAACTGAAATGGAGGGAAGTGGTCCAGTTCCGGGGAGTGTACGGGGCCGTGAGCGATAAGAACCTGGCCTATTCGCAGTTCCCTGTGCCTCTTCGTCCCTTTAACGGGATCCCCTATCTCGAAGCCGGGGTAGGGATCGAGAACATCCTCCGGTTCATCCGGGTGGACGCCATCTGGCGGCTGACGCATCTCCATGATCCGGAGAATCCCAATGTGGCGCCTTTCGGCGTTTTTATTTCAGCGGTATTTACCTTCTGACCGGCATTTCTTTTTACTACCTTTGAAGCCTCCTTATGCTACTGAGCACCGACAGGATCGTCAAAAAGTACCGGAAAAGAACGGTCGTTAACGAGGTTTCCATCGAAGTCCGCCAGGGAGAGATTGTCGGACTGCTGGGACCCAACGGGGCCGGTAAGACCACTTCCTTCTATATAATTGTCGGCCTGATCAAGCCTTTTTCCGGAACGGTCTACCTGGAGGGGACCGATATCACCCGGGAGCCGATGTACCGCCGCGCGCAGAAAGGGATCAGCTATCTCGCCCAGGAGGCTTCCGTTTTCAGGAAATTAAGCGTGGAAGACAACATCCGGGCAATCCTGGAGTTTACCGGGCTTTCCCGCGAGAAGCAGCAGGAAAGGCTGGAGAACCTGCTGGACGAATTCGGGCTCCAGCATGTACGGAAAAGTTACGGGATCACCCTTTCGGGCGGGGAAAGAAGAAGGACCGAGATCGCCCGCTGCCTGGCCGTGGATCCCAAGTTCATCCTGCTCGACGAGCCCTTCGCCGGGATCGATCCCATTGCCGTGGAGGATATCCAGAATATCGTCAAGAAATTAAAGGAAAAGAATATCGGCGTGCTCATCACCGACCATAATGTTCATGAGACTCTTTCCATCACCGACCGCTCCTACCTTCTTTTCGAAGGTTCTATCTTAAGATCGGGTTCCTCCCAGGAGCTCGCGGACGACCCTCATGTTCGAAAAGTTTACCTCGGCCAGAACTTCGAGCTCCGCTGATTCATCCTCTGTCTTCTATCTTCTATCTTTCATCTTCCATCCTCTGTCTTCTCTCATCCCAGCTTCTTCTGGAACAGGATCGACAGCAACAGGTACAGGATGATGATCAGCGGGATCGCGGATACCGAAAAGATCAGCAACAACAGAAGGGATAGTCCCAGGAAAATAAAGCGGACCTGGTTGCCCTGCCAGGAGGCTGTTTTGAATTTCAGGTTGAAGATCCGGAAATCGGAAACCAGCAAATAGGAAAAGAAGACGGTCAGAATGGCCAATACCCGGGTATTGGAAAAGAAGGCGACCAGGAAATCCAGGCGGATCAGGGTGAAGATCCTCGACTGGAGAAAAATCACCAGCGGGATCGAAGCGAAGAACACAGCATTGGCCGGAGTGGGCAACCCGATGAACGAATCTTCCTGCCGGAGATCAATGTTGAACTTCGCCAGCCGGAGTGCGGAGCAAACGGGGATCAGCAGCGCAAAGTAAGGAATGATGTGCATCCGCTCGAGGGTATTGCAACCGCCGGTACACTGGACCAGCAATAAATGGTACATCAGCACGCCGGGCGCTACCCCGAACGATACGATATCGGCCAGCGAATCCAGCTGCTTGCCCAGCTCCGAGTACGCCTGAAGCAGTCTCGCGGCGGTCCCGTCCAGGAAATCGAACAGGCCGGCCAGGAAGATCATCAAAGAGGCAAGCACCAGTCCGTGCTCATCCCCGTCCAGCACGAAAGTGACCGATAAGAACCCACATACCAGGTTGAAGGCGGTCAGGGTGTTGGGAATATAATTCCTGAGTTTCATGGGCAGAAAGTTCTACCTGTAAAAATAAACTATTTCATTTTACCGGGTATTTTAAACTCTATTCTCCCAGAAGGATTTTTTTTATTTTTGCCGTAACCTTTACTGCAACCTTAACAAAAGCAACGAATATGAAAAAGTTTTACATGCAACTTATCCTGCCGGTCCTGTTACTGGCTGCAACGCCCGGGATCGTGAATGCCCAGTTCAACCTTTCTTCAGAATTACGGATGAGGGGAGAATACCGCGACGGTTACTCCACCCTCCGCGACAGTACCAAGTATCCTTATCTCGACATGCTGGGAAGGGCCCGGGCTATCTTTGACTATAAAAGCGAGAAATTCTCCACCCGGATCAATCTGCAGGGCGCCTGGGTCTTCGGACAGAATTCCTTTTCCTCGGACACGATCACCAAGAACACGATCAACCTGTATGAAGCCTGGCTGCGTTACGCATTTACCAATAGCTTTGCCCTGAAAGTCGGGCGATGTGAATTAAAATATGACGACCAGCGGTTCATCGGCGTGTCCGACTGGACCATGTGGGGGGCATCCCATGATGTCCTGATGGCGCAATGGGAAGTGGCCGGCGCCGGCTATAAGGGAGACTTCGGACTCGCCATAAACAATATGGCTCCCGCCTCCTCGTTCCTCTCCTCCTATATCGTGAAAGGGAACTACAAATATCTCGGATACCTGTGGGACCAGAAGAAATTTGCCAATGATAAAGTAACCCTGTCCCTCCTGGCCGTGGTGGATGCTTTCCAGAAAGCGAGCACCAGCGTCACCAAATCCAAAACCACCTTCGATACGCTGAATGTCTATAACGAGAACGATTCCATCATCGGGACCACCGTTGTGCCCACTACCACCAAAACCACCACTACGACGGATTACCCGACCCAACTGTATGCCCGGGCGACCGTCGGATTGGATGCCTGGCTGAACCTTAAAAAATTCAGGGCTTTCGCATCCGGATACTACCAGGGGGGCCATTATAAGGACGGGCATACGCTCAACGCCTGGTTTTACTCGGTGTGGCTGGAATACCAGCCGGTACAGCTGTTCACGATCAAAGCGGGCTTTGATCATATCGGCGGGAATGATTTTTCGGACACGACCGGTCAGAAAACGAAATATACCGGATTCAGCACCCTCTATGGTTCCGCCCATGGATTTTACGGGTACATGGACCTGTGGAGTACTTATGTCAGGGATAATATCTATGCCGGCTTGAACGACTTGTATGCCAGGGCGACCTTATCCTTTACCGAGAAAATGAAGCTCGAGCTCACGTGGCGGTGGTTCAGCCTGCCATACAGCTACCTCAACGTTGCGGATAAGGCGAATAAAACCCCCTATACCCAAGTGTCAAAAAGCCTGGGCAATGAATTTGACCTGATGTATGTGTATTCCCCGTTCAAGAATTTCGATCTGAATGCCGCTTACTGTCTGATCCTGCCCACCCATACCATGGAGCTTCAGAGAGGACTGGCGGTCGGCACGAGCAAGTTCGCCCAGTATGTATATGTACAGGTTACCTACAAACCCAATTTTTATTCTTCGGAGAAAAAATAGTACTTTGTATTCCCCGTTGAATAAACCATGATCCTTCCCGAGAAGATACAACCCGGGGATTTCGATTATTTGCTTCCGCCCGAACGGATCGCCCAGTATCCGCAGGCAAACAGGGATGAATCGCGCCTCCTGATCCTGCAGGACGGGGTGATCCGGGAGGATCTTTTCAGGCAGGTCGGCCGGTATATTCCGGCCTCTTCCCTTCTGGTATTCAATGATACCCGTGTGATCCGGGCCCGGTTGATCTTCTCCAAGGAAACCGGCGCCACCATTGAGGTTTTCTGCCTGGAACCGTTGCTTCCGCCCGAACCGGGAACCGCCCTGCAGGCAAAGGGCAGCGTCATCTGGAAATGCCTGGTGGGGAACGTCAAGCGGTGGCGAAGCGGCGTCATCCGCAAGGATCTTCAACATGGGAGCAACGCGGTCGTGCTGACCGCAGAAAAGCTGGAGGATCTCGGGGAGGGATGTTTTTCCATCCGGTTCAGCTGGAGCCCGGAAACCCTGTCCTTTGCAGAGATCCTGGAACATATGGGACGGGTCCCGCTACCTCCGTATATCACCCGGGCGCCGGCCGAACTGGATGCGGACCGGTACCAGACCGTGTATGCCCGGGCAGACGGGTCGGTGGCCGCACCCACGGCAGGGCTGCATTTCACCCCGGAGATCCTGGCTCAACTGCGCGCCGCGAACATTGAATTCGGACAGGTGACCCTGCATGTCGGCCTGGGAACCTTCCGTCCCGTCAGTACTCCCGATATTTCCGCTCATATCATGCACCGGGAAAAGATCCTGGTTCCCCTGGAACTGATCCGCCGGTTGATCCGGGAGCCGGATAAAAAGGTCATTGCGGCCGGTACCACCACGGTCCGGACGCTGGAAAGCCTGTATTGGACGGGGGTGAAGATCCTGCGGGAGGAACGGATGCCGGAGCTTTCCGTCCGGCAGTGGGATCCTTACGAGAAAAAATATGCCGCCGGGATCCCGGTCGCCGAAGCGCTGGAAGCCCTGACAGATCACCTGGCAAAGGAAGGCACGCATGAATTTTCCGGCAATACGGAGCTAATGATCGTTCCCGGTTACAGGTTCAGGCTGACCGGAGGGCTGATCACCAATTTCCATTTGCCGCAAAGCACCCTGCTGATGCTGGTCGCCGCCCTGGCCGGGAAAGAATGGAAATCTGCCTACGACTATGCCCTGGACCATGGGTTCCGTTTTCTGAGCTACGGGGATGCCTGCCTGTTTTTTCCCGCCCGTAAATAACAATAATTCTATTTTAGTATCTTTGTAAAGCCCAATATCAATAAATTAAAAGCATTCATGATACTTTCGGTCATAGTATTCATCGGAGGGATTTTAGGGGGTTTAGGAACCACCGAGATCCTGCTGATTGCCCTCGTGATCCTTCTTTTATTCGGGGGAAAAAAGATTCCTGAATTGATGAAGGGAATCGGAAAAGGAGTGAAGAGCTTCAAGGATGGCATGAAGGGAATCGAGGATGAGCTCAATGAACCCGAAAAAAAGGAGAAGGAAAAGGAGAAAGAGAAAGAGAAAGAACCTCCTGCCGGAACCTGATCCTGACCCTGTTCAGGAGGATCCGCCTTCCCGTGCCAGCGGGAAAGGCATGCTATACCAGGAAACCCATCAGGAAATTCCTGAACCTCATAGTTCTTCCCGCCCGGAAATCTTTGCTGTTCCGCCCGGAGAAGAGTTTTTTTAATTCATGCTAATATCGAATTATATTTATATTTACCTTTGTTAATTCTTTCACAATTTCAAGATCCAGCTCAGGCATGAAAAAACTGTTGATCTTAGGGGCCGGGACCGGAGGGACCATCATGGCCAACAAGATGCGCAAGCTCCTGGAAAGAGACGAATGGGAGATTACCATCGTCGATCAATTCAAGACCCATTATTATCAGCCCGGCTTTTTATTCATCCCGTTCGGCATGTATACCCGGCAGGATGTCATCAAGCCGAAAACTGCTTTCTTTCCTGCCGGGGTCAACGTGATCTTCCAGGAGATCGAAAGGATCCTGCCGGGGGAGAACCAGGTGCTCCTGAAGGACGGGGTCACCCTGAAATACGATTACCTGATCCTGGCCACCGGAACCAAGGTGGTCCCGGGGGAAACGCCCGGCATGACCGGCCCTCTCTGGCACAAGCAGATCTTTGACTTTTACACGATCGAGGGAGCGCTGGCCCTGGCTGATTTTTTTAAAACCTGGAAAGGAAAGGAGCTCGTCATCTCCATCGCCGATATGCCGATCAAGTGCCCGGTCGCCCCTCTTGAATTCGCCATGTATGCCGACGCCTTCTTCGTCGAAAGGGGGTTGCGCAACCAGGTGAATATTTCCTATGTCACCCCCCTGTCGGGCGCATTTACCAAACCCCGCGCTTCCAAGATCCTGGGGGCCATGCTGGAAGAGAAGAACATCCGTATCGTTCCCGATTTTTACATGGAAAAAGTGGACCCCGGCAAGAAAGTACTCGTTTCCTACGACGAGCGGGAGATCCCCTTCGACTGCCTGGTGACGGTGCCGGTGCATAAAGGGGATCCGGTGATCGGCCGGAGCGGGCTGGGGGATGAAATGGATTTTGTGAAAGCGGATAAGTTTACGCTTCAGCAGGTGGACCACTCCAATATTTTCGTTATCGGGGATGCCGGGAATTTCCCGACCTCGAAAGCGGGATCGGTCGTGCATTTCCAGGCCGATGTATTGACGGAGAACCTGCTGTGCGCGATCGAAAACAGGCCTTATACGGCAGTGTCCGACGGACATGCCAACTGTTATATTGAAACCGGGTTCGGCAAAGGCGCCCTGATCGATTTCAATTATGATACCGAGCCGCTTCCCGGTTCCTTCCCGTTCCCCGGCATCGGGCCTTTCGGGCTGCTGAAGGAAACCAGGACCAATCACTACGGGAAGCTGCTGTTCCGGTGGATCTACTGGCATATCCTGCTGAAAGGCCGGGAAATGCCGATCGATTCCAAAATGACCATGGCAGGCAAAAAAACCGAATAGACTCATGGCAACGAGCGAGCAAAATCTTCAGGTCCAGATCGACCAGATCCAGGCAAAGCTGGACCGCCTGCTGGAGTCGATGGAACTGCAGGACCGCCGGCGGGAAGAGATCGACGACCTGGTGGAGGATCTGAACATCGTGGCGAAGGATGCCTTTCAGCAATCGGTCGTCCTCCTGGACAAGTCGGGGGTGGAACTGGATTCCTGCGGGATTTCCTGCCTGGTCATCAAGATCCTTCAGAATATCGGGACCTTCCGGGAAATGCTGGACCTGATGGAAAGCGCCCGGGATTTCATGAAGGACATCTCTCCGGTCCTGCATCAGATCGGGCTGGATGCCGTAAATAAGCTCCACGACCTGGAGCAGAAGGGATACTTCGAATACCTGGCTGCGCTATCCGGCCTGGCGGAGAAGTGGGTCCGTACCTATACCGCGGACGATATCCGCCACCTGCAGGATAACCTGGAAAATCTGGCCGGCATCCTGCGGAACTTGTCGGACCCCGCTCTGGCCGGCGCCCTGAACCGGGCCACCCGTGTACTGACGGAAGTAAAAATGGATGACCGGCTCGATGACAAATCGCTGTGGAAAATCTTCCTGCAACTGAGATCGCCTGAGGTCAGGAAATCCCTCTCCTATTCCCTGCGGCTGATCCAGGCCATGCAGACCAATAACAGCCAGGTGTAGCAAACAAGAAGGACTATTTCAATTTTATTAACAATAAAAATTTCAAGTATGGCACAGAAAGTTTTTGCAGGCGTCACCGTCGACGTGAACGAAGAAGGTTATTTTACCAACCCCTCCCAATGGACCCGGGAGATCGCGGCCGAGGTGGCCAGGGAAGAAGGGATCACACTGACCGACCCGCACTATGCGGTGCTGGATTTCATCCGTAACAAGTCGCAGAAGGGGGAGACCCTGACGATCCGTTCGGTCGGCAATTCGGGAATCGTGGACATCAAGGGATTTTATGCCCTGTTCCCGGGCGCCCCGATGAAAAAAGCCGCCAAGATCGCGGGGGTGCCGAAACCGGCCAGCTGCGTGTAACTCAACAATCTGAAACAAAAACCAGGAAATACTAAAAACATGGCAAAAGAAGAATATCCGTTAAAAAAAGTCTGCATCATTTGTGCCAAAGGCACCATTGAAGACGTATATGCCTCGCTGGTGATGGCCAACGGGGCGGTGATGGAAGGAATCGAGACCAAAGTGTTCTTCACGTTCTTCGGACTGGACGCCATCACCAAAAGCCAGATGAACAAGCTGCACACCGGCACGGTCGGCAATCCTGCCATGCGCATGCCGGGAGGCCTGCCGTTCCCCACGATCCTCGGGATCATTCCCGGGGTGGAGCTGGGCGTATCGGCCATGATGAAAAGCCAGATGGAGAAGCTGGATATCCCGCCGGTCAAGGAATTCCTGGAGATGATCGATGCGGGAGGGGGTGAGATCTATGCCTGCAAGCTGGCGATGGACATGTTCAAGCTGAAGCAGGAAGACCTCTGGGAAGGGGTGAAAGGCGTGCTGACGGTCGGAGAGTTTTATGAAAAATGCGGCGGACAGCAAACCCAGATCATCTTTACCTGAGATGCTGCGGAACCGGAAAAGGACCGCTCCCCCGGGGGCGGTTTTTTTATCTCCTGCCGGTACCCCCATCCATCCTGCCGGAGAGGAAAAAGTGAAAAAATCATAACTTTACTCCTGTTTTCAGGACCGTGAAAAAGAACAGGGACAGGGAAATGACTTTCTGGGAAC
>DATJQF010000010.1:0-4538 GCA_035505995.1 Bacteroidales bacterium | reverse complement strand
AGCCGCCAAAAAGGAGATCGCCTTTTGAACGCGGAAACCGATAACCAGGAACAACTGCTGAAGGAAGGAAAGATCCTTCCCGTGATGGAGGAATTCTATACCCTCCAGGGAGAAGGGTTCCACACCGGGAAAGCGGCCTATTTCATCCGGATCGGGGGCTGCGACGTGACCTGCTCCTGGTGCGATGTTAAGGAATCCTGGGATGCATCCAGGTTTCCTCAGTTACCTGTGGGAGAAATCGTAGATAGGGCGGCAGAATTCCCGGCCCGGTCGGCAGTAATAACCGGAGGCGAGCCGCTGTTGTATAATCTCGACCTGCTTTGCAGGAGTTTACGTGAAAAACACATTCAGACCTTCCTGGAGACTTCCGGTTCCAGCCCGTTCAGCGGTGCCTGGGACTGGATCTGCCTTTCACCGAAAAAGGACAGCCCGCCCCTGGATGAGCTGATGCAGCGGGCGGATGAGCTGAAAGTCGTGATCGCCGGCGCTGAGGATTTCGGTTGGGCCGAGGAAAACTCAAAGCGCGTCCGGCCGGAATGCTTGCTATATTTACAACCCGAATGGTGCAACCGGAGATCTGTGATGCCCCTGATCGTGAACTATATTCAGTCTAACCCTAACTGGAGAATATCACTCCAATCGCACAAATACATCGGTATCCCCTAACAACCCTTAATGACCTTAATGACCTTTAATGACCTTTAATGACCTTTAGTTACCTTTAATTACCTTTAGTTACCTTTAATTACCTTTAATTACCCATAATATTCCTCATTCCTCCCTCCATGAAACCCTCCTCCATCCCGGCATTCCTTTTGATTCCTTTACTGTTCCCCCTCTTTCTCCACGCCCAGGAACTCTCCACCCAATCCAAAAGGGCCAGGAAATTTTTCGAGACCGCGATCACCTATACCAACTCGGGAGAATACGACAAGGCCCTGGCGGAAGCAAAGAAAGCAGCAGAGGAAGATCCTGCATTCATTGAGGCCCACATTCTGCAGGGGGATATCTACTCCGGGAAAAAAATGATCCCGGAAGCGGTAGAAGCATACAATGATGCGATCCGGATCAACCCGGAGTACGCGCCAAACCTATATTATGTGGCGGCCAACCTGGAGCAGTCGATCGGCCTTTATAAGGACGCCCGCGACCATTTTCTGAAATTCCTGGGGTACCGGAATATTCCGTCCGACAAGAAGAAGACGGCCGCAGACGGAATTAAAAGCTGCGAATACGGGATCGCGGCGATGGAGCACCCGGTGCCCTTCCATCCGGTGAACCTGGGCGACAGCATCAATACCCCGATGGACGAATACATGAATGCCATCACCTCGGACGAGCAGCGGCTCTATTTCACCCGGAAAGTGCCCAGGCACCCTGAAAATTTGGAATTCTCCACGGCCGCGCAGGAAGATTTCTATTTTGCCGACCGTTGCGACAGCGGATGGCACCTGGCGCGCAACCTGGGGCCTCCTATCAATACCGAGGGAAACGAGGGGGCGATGTGCATATCCCCGGATGGCCGTTACCTCTTCTTTGCAGCCTGCGAACGGCCCGAAGGATTCGGGAGCTGTGACCTCTACTGGTCGAAAAAGGAAGGGGATCACTGGAGCGAGCCCGTAAATATGGGCGAACCGGTGAATTCCCCCGAATGGGATACCCAGCCTTCCTTTTCGTCGGACGGAAAGACCCTTTATTTTGTAAGCAAAAGGCCCGGCGGAAAAGGAAGCTCGGATATCTGGAAAACGGAGCTCCAGCCGGACGGGACCTGGACCGTCCCAGTGAACCTGGGCGATTCCATCAATACCCCGCATGAGGAAATGTCACCCTTTATCCACCCTGACGACCGGACGCTGTATTTTTCCTCGAATGGGCACGAGGGCATGGGCAAGCTCGACATTTTCTATTCCCGCAAGGACGAGAACGGGAACTGGCGAAAACCGGTGAACCTGGGCTACCCGATCAATACTTACGCCGACGAGATCTCCCTGGTGGTCAATGCCACCGGGAATATCGCCTATATCTCCTCGGATAAATTCGGGGGGAAAGGGAGGATGGACATCTATTCCTTCCCGCTTTACCCGGAAGCACGGCCGGTGCCGGTGACCTATTTCAAGGGGATCGTTTTCGACAGCGATACCAAGCGTAAGCTGGATGCCTCGTTCGAGCTGATCGACCTGGAGACCGGGAAGACCATCGCGCAGTCGGTCTCGGACGCGGAAACCGGGGAATTCCTGCTGGTACTGCCCACGGAGAAGAACTACGCCCTGAATGTTTCCCGTCAGGGGTACCTGTTCTATTCCGATCATTTCGAGCTGAGAGGGCAGGCCTCGCAGGCTAAGCCGTTCCTGAAGAATATCCCATTGCAGCCGCTGAAGGTGGGCGAGACGGTCATCCTGAAGAACATCTTTTTTGATACCGATAAATATGAGCTGAAGCCGGAATCGGTGGTGGAGCTGAAAAAGCTGATTGACCTGCTCCGGAAGAATCCCTCTCTCCACATCGAGATCAGCGGTCACACCGATAATGTCGGAACCCCCGAATACAACATGACGCTCTCCGGCAACCGCGCCAAAGCCGTGTATGATTACCTGGTGAACAACGGGATCGCGAAAGACCGGCTCACGTATGCAGGTTACGGACTCACCCGTCCTATCGATACCAACGATACCGAGGAAGGACGTGCCAATAACCGCCGCACGGAATTCAAGGTGGTGACGCGATAGTGTAAAATTTAACCGGGAGAGATCACCATATACCGGGAAATATCCGGTAAGGTGTCTTAACGGTATATTCCCGGTACCCTTCCAGTTCCCGGATCAGCGTGTTATCTTCCAGCGAGGTTCTGATAAGGATCAGCAGGATGGAAAATGCGGAAGGGATATAGCTCCACAGAGAACCCAGGAGTAAAGGAATTCCCAGGGAGGTAACGATCATGCCGAAGTATGCGGGGTGACGGACGATCCTGTAAATACCCGTGTCGCATACTGTATGTCCCCGGTCCGCCTGGATCCGCATCACACTGGAGAAAAATTTGTTCTGATGCTGGGCGGTAAGAAAAACAACTTCCCCGGTGACGATCAGGATGGCTCCCAGGGCGTAGATCGCCGGAGGGAAGTTCCCGGTCCACAGAAAACGCCCCGAGTCCAGTCCGGCCACGGCATACAGGAGGATCAGCAGGACGGCGGATATAGCGGTGATCTTTTTATCCCAGGATTTGGTTCCCGCTTTCACGGTGGAGCGCTCCTCCGCCAGTTCATCTCTTTTAAGGAGCGTCAGGGAATTGAGCAGGGTGGAAATAATGCAGATCGAGGCAAATACCCAGCCCTGCCAGTAATTCAACCGGCCGGCGCTGAGAAACAAGATCAGAAGGAAGAAAAGGGTCCCGATCAGGCTTTTTATGAGTAATTGTAAAGCTTTCATAGTATTTGTGGATACAAGAATTACAGGGCAAGTTACTTATATTTTCTTTGTGTTCCTTCATGAATGCATCACTGATAAACGCCTCCGGGATCCTCTTTCCTGGTTCCTTCCCGGGTCACACGAGCGTTTGCAGGTTTTGCTTTAATATCCTACCTTTGCACCCCTAAAACCTGAGGGTAATCATGATCAATATCACATTTCCCGATCAGTCGGTGAGGCAGTTTCCGGAAGGGGTAACGGGCATGGAGATTGCGAAAAGCATCAGCGAAGGGCTGGCCCGGAATGTCCTTTCCGTTAAGGTGAACGGGGAGGTATGGGATGCCACCCGGCCCATCCCATCGGATGCCTCGGTCCGGCTGCTGACCTGGGACGATGAAGAAGGGAAAGGCACTTTCTGGCATTCCTCCGCACACCTTATGGCGGAGGCGATCGAGATCCTCTATCCCGGTGTGAAATTCGGCATCGGACCCCATATCGAAAGCGGGTTTTATTACGATATCGATTTTGTCAATTACCCGATCTCCTCGGAGGATTTCCCGAAGATCGAAAACAAGATGCTCGAACTGGCAAAGGAGAAACAGCCGTTCCGCAGGAGGGAAGTCTCTAAAAAAGAAGCCCTGGATTATTTCACCCGCAAGGGCGACGAATATAAGGTCGAACTGATCCAGGACCTGGAAGACGGGCAGATCACCTTTTACGAATCGGGACATTTCACCGATCTCTGCCGGGGGCCGCATCTCCCGGATACCTCGCCCATCAGGGCGGTGAAGCTGATCAACATCGCCGGCGCCTACTGGCGGGGCGATGAGAAAAGAAAGCAGCTCACCCGGATCTACGGGATCACCTTCCCCAAGCAGAAGGAGCTGACCGAATACCTGGAACTGCTGGAAGAGGCCAAGAAGAGGGATCACCGGAAGCTCGGCAAAGACCTGGAGCTTTTTACTTTTTCCCAGAAAGTGGGGCTGGGGCTTCCGCTCTGGCTGCCGAAAGGGGCCGTGCTGCGCGAGCAGCTCGAGAAGTTCCTGAAGAAAGTCCAGAAGAAAGCCGGGTACGAGCAGGTCATCTGCCCGCATATCGGGCACGTGGACCTCTATAAGACCTCCGGCCATTACCAG
>DATJQF010000009.1:0-3545 GCA_035505995.1 Bacteroidales bacterium | reverse complement strand
CTCTGGCTGCCGAAAGGGGCCGTGCTGCGCGAGCAGCTCGAGAAGTTCCTGAAGAAAGTCCAGAAGAAAGCCGGGTACGAGCAGGTCATCTGCCCGCATATCGGGCACGTGGACCTCTATAAGACCTCCGGCCATTACCAGAAATACGGGGAGAGCTCCTTCCGGCCCATTTCCACACCGGTGGAAGGGGAGGAATTCTTCCTCAAGCCGATGAACTGCCCGCATCATTGCGAGATCTATAAATCCAAGCCCAGGTCCTACAAGGATCTCCCGGTGCGGCTGGCCGAATTCGGAACCGTTTACCGCTACGAGCAAAGCGGCGAGCTTCACGGGCTTACCCGCGTCAGGGGCTTCACGCAGGATGATGCCCATATCTTCTGCACGCCGGAACAGGTGAAGGATGAATTCAAGGGCGTGATGGATATCGTCATGCTGATCTTCAAGGCGCTCGACTTCAAGGACTTCATCACCCAGATCTCGCTGCGCGACAAGAATAACAAGGAAAAGTATATCGGCAGCGACGAGAACTGGGATAAGGCCGAACAGGCGATCCTGGAGGTGGCACAGGAACGGGAGTTGAATGCCGTCGTGGTCCCGGGAGAAGCGGCATTTTACGGGCCCAAGATGGATTTCATGGTGAAGGACGCCCTGGGCAGAAAGTGGCAGCTGGGCACCATCCAGGTGGATTACAACCTTCCGGAACGCTTCGAGCTGGAATATGCCGGGAGCGATAACCTGAAGCACCGGCCCGTGATGATCCACCGGGCTCCGTTCGGATCGATGGAAAGGTTTGTCGCGGTCCTGCTGGAACACACCGCCGGGAACTTCCCCCTCTGGCTCACGCCGGATCAGGCTATCGTTCTGCCAATCAGCGAGAAATACCAGAATTATGCGGAAAAAGTTTTTCAATTGCTAAATAATTCCGATATTCGCGCCCAAATTGACAACCGTAACGAAAAGGCTGGCAAGAAAATACGGGATGCCGAACTGATGAAGATCCCGTATATGCTGGTGGTCGGGGAAAGGGAAGAGCAGGAGGGGACGGTTTCGGTCCGCCGGCATGGTACCGGTGACCTGGGCCCGCAAAAGGTAGAGGAATTTATTCACTTCATCCGGGAACAGGTGGAGAAAGAACTGGGAGAGATCCATGCCGGGTAACAGATGCCGGGGAAAGGATGCCGGAGAATAGCTGCTGGATAAAATAGTCAATGGTCAATTGTAAATAAAATGGTCAATAGTAAATAGTCAATTGTAAATTAATAGGAGGTTACGTCATAGCTTATTCGTCTAATTACAGTCCGCGCCCCTATCGTCCCTATCCACGGAGAGAGGAGCTGCACAAGATCAATGAAAACATCAAATCCCCGGTAGTCCGCGTAGTAGGGGAAAACGTCCAGCCGGGAATCTACAACATCCGGGAAGCGCTAAACATGGCGGTGAACCTGGGACTCGACCTGGTGGAGATCTCCCCGACGGCCAATCCGCCGGTTTGCAAGGTGGTGGATTATAAAAAATTCCTTTACGAGCTGAAGAAGAAGCAAAAGGAGATCAAAGCGAAGACGGCGAAAGTGGTGGTGAAGGAGATCCGCCTCGGACCGAATACCGATGATCATGATTTCAACTTCAAGCTGAACCATGCGATCAAGTTCCTGAAGGACGGGGCCAAAGTGAAAGTGGATGTGTTCTTTAAGGGACGGTCCATTATCTATAAAGAAAAAGGAGAGCTGATCCTGCTCAAATTCGCCCAATCCATCGTGGAATTCGGGAAGATTGAGCAGATGCCGAAGCTCGAAGGAAAACGGATGATCATGATCATCATCCCGAAAAAGTAAACTCAAACCAAACCATACAATGCCAAAAATGAAATCCAAATCCGGCGCCAAAAAGCGTTTCGCACTGACCGGCACCGGAAAGATCAAGAGGAAGCACGCTTACAAGAGCCATATCCTTTCGAAGAAAACCACCAAGCGCAAGCGCAACCTGACGCATGTCACCCTGGTGGACAAGTCGGATGCGGCCAACGTGAAGGAAATGCTTCAGAGTTAAATAAACCATGTCGAACTTGCGATCAGCTTCCAAGAGTCAACCATGACCGCTGACGCAATAAAAGAGAAACCATGCCAAGATCAGTGAATGCCGTTGCATCAAGGCAACGAAGAAAAAAGGTCCTGAAGAAGACCAAAGGACAGTTCGGTCGCAGGAAAAATGTCTGGACCGTCGCAAAGAACTCCTATGAAAAAGGGTTGACCTATGCGTACCGTGACCGCAAAACCAAGAAAAGGAACTTCCGCGGGCTCTGGATCACGCGGATCAATGCCGGGGTCCGGGAACATGATTTGTCTTACTCCCTCTTCATGGGGAAACTGGCGGAGAAGAATATCCTGATCAACCGGAAAACCCTTGCCGACCTTGCCATGAACCATCCGGAAGCATTCAGGGCGATCATCGATATCGTCAAATCCTGATTCCCGGTAAGCATTAAAGAACCGGTGCCTGGCAGGGTTCCGGTAACTGAAGGCCGCTCAAAGCGGCCTTTTTTTATCCCGGTGGATATTGTATTTCTGATTATTCTTTTTATTTTTGGTTGGCCGTTGCTATATTATCTGCATATTTATATTAACCCATTAACCAAAACCGTTTGTCATGAAAAAGTTCTATGTCATCACCGTTTTTCTGCTGCTGATGCTAACCACGCAGGGTTTTAGCCAGGACGAGCAAAAATCCGTCTGGTACGTGGGAATCGGCGGGAACTTCAATGTTACCTGGATCCTGAATCAGAACACATACGGGCAGTCCTTCCTGAATAGTAAAACCACCTTCGGCTATATCGGTAATGTAAACATCGGGTGCGAGTTCTCGGATCACTGGGGATTCAAATTCGAGGTGGGCTATGCACAGATGGGGCAAAAATATGAAGATACGCGGGATAATGAACCGGTCAAGAGGGATATCACGCTGAATTATACCCTGCTGCCGTTGCTGTTCAAATACCGGGTGGGAGGGGAAACCGCCAAATTCTACATCATGGCCGGTCCGCAGCTCGGGATCCTGGTGAAGGCCAAGCAGTCCTATACGGTAAACGGGGAGCCGGCTCCCGAATACAAAGGGATTGACGTCTCCAAGGAGGATATTATGGACCGCTGTACCAAAGCCGCTGCCTTCCTGAGGCTCGACTTCGGATTGGAGCTCACGCCCGGCAAGCATATCGGGATCGATATCGGGTTATCCGGCGCCTATTCCATCACCGACCTGAACCAGGAAAGCTGGAGAATGAACGATGTGAACGGGGATTACAAGCTATCTCACAACCTCTACGCGGGGCTGAACCTCGGCCTCAATTATAAATTCTGAGCTATTTGTTAAAGTAGCTGCGGATAAAGGCGGCCACCTGGTCCGTCAGGATATTCTTCGCGAGGATCTCTTTTCGTTCATTCAGGATATAGATCACCGGGGTGGTGGAAACATCATATTGCTGGTGATAATCTCCCGTCAGGGTGCGGGGGCCATCCACATTGATCCAGTTCATCCCCTTTTTCCGGATCGCA
>DATJQF010000008.1:0-16583 GCA_035505995.1 Bacteroidales bacterium | reverse complement strand
AGGACATATTTCCTCATTTCGGCCAGGGCGCCGGAGATCTCCACCCCGGTAGGTCCTCCGCCCACCACCACCAGGTTCTCGAATCCTTCCCGGTTTTCTTCGGGCGGGACAGCCAGCGCATCTTCGAAATTCTGAAGGATCGCATTGCGGAGAGCGATCGATTCCGGAACCGACTTCATGGGTCGGGAAAGAGTTTCCATATTCTTCATCCCGAAAAAGGAATTCCTCGCTCCCTGGGCCAGGACCAGGTAATCGTACCCGATAATGCCCCGGGTCGTCCATAGCTGCTGCTTGTCGGTATCCACATGCTGAACCTCTGCCAGCCTCAGGTGATAGTCCCGGTAATGCTGGAATATCTTGCGCAGAGGGAAGGATATGGAACTTGGTTCCAGTCCGGCCGTCGCCACCTGGTAGAATAAAGGCTGGAACTGGTGATAGTTATATTTATCCAGGATGACCACCTGGTAGCCGGAGTTCCGGAGCTTTTTACCCAGCCGGAGGCCGCCGAAGCCGCATCCCACGATCACGATGCGTTTTTTGCCGGTGGGGGGAATGTTTATCATTTACTTAAAAGACGGGTTTCCTGACAAATGTCGTACCGTTAAGGAAATTCAAGCGTGAATGATCGAAAATGGGTTCAATATATGAAATATTGTCAGCCCGGGAAGATTACTTTATTCTGAATTTGCAGACTTATTGGGTACTCCTCAAATGATAAGATACCTTTTTTCCATCCGGATACGGCTAAATTTGGCTATTTTAGTCCCGGTTAATAAATGGATACTATCACCGGGAAGTTTTACAACGGCAAAGTGGTCAGATCAAGACTACTGCTTCTTACCACAATTTTATTCCTGATGCCCTTCCTTTCGGGATCCGGTCAGGAAGCGGCCGGGAATAAGAATATTCTTATTCTTTTTGCCTATTCTCCCGGCCGGCCGGCTTACCGGTACATCCTGGAAGGCATCCGGGAGAAGCTTTCCGCCAGGTACCGGGATGCTTATATTCTGCATACGGAGTACCTGGAGATGGATAAATACCCGACCGTAAGTTTTGCGGATAAAGGATTTGCCTGGATCAATGAGAAGTATCGAAATCAGAAACCCGATCTGTTGGTTTGCGTGGGAGTGAATGTCATCCCTGCCATAAAGAAACTCGCCAACCCGGTGCTGCTCAATTGTCCGGCTCTTTCGATAGATTATGATTTTTCAAATTACGGGGTCCCCTTCGACCTGGTCCTGAATAAAAGGACCACGGTGATCGGACTGAGATTTAACATCGAAAAAGAGATTTCAACCGCCCTTGCATTATTCCCGGAAGCCCGTTCCATTTATTTTGTTTGCGGCAAGCTGACGTTGGATTCCATTTTTTTGTCCATCACAAAAAAGGTAGCAGGTAAACTGCGACCGGATGTCAAAACGGAATTCATTACCGAATTACCCATGGATGAGATACTGGGAAAGGTCAGGCACCTGCCTACCGGGTGCATTGTTTTCGTTCCTTCGTTCAATACCGACAGCAAAGGGGTGCCCTACTTTAATACGGAGGCGGTGCGACTGATCAGCCAGGCCACGGTCTCGCCGGTATTTACTTATTCCACCATGGGATTGGGTGACGGAGCAGTGGGCGGATATCTCCTGGATTTCAACAGGGTGGGTATCCTGTCGGGAGATGCTGCAGTTAAGATCCTCGACGGTGTTGATCCGGCCACGATCCGGTACGGCGAGCGGGATTATTCAGGGTATCTTTTTGACTGGAGGGTGCTGAAACGATTTAATTTGACCCGTAATTCGCAGTTACCCGCGGGGAGTAGCCTTCTTTTCCGGGAAGAGACTTTTTTCCAGCGAAATATAGGGATCCTGATCATCGCAGGTCTTTTTGTGCTGGTGGAGACGATATTGATCTTCAATCTGATCCTGCTTTACAGACGACAAAAAAAGATAACCGCCCGGTTGAAGGCGACCGAGAACAAGTTCCGCGAGTTGGTGAGGGAGGACCGGATCCTTCGTATCGGTCAGTTGACAGCCTCCCTTTCGCATGAGCTAAACCAGCCAATGACGGCCATTCTCAGCACGGCCCAGGCCGGGATCCGGTTCATTGATTCGGGCCGCCAGGATCCTGCCCTGCTCCGGGAGATCCTGCAGAATATCGCGGAGGACGACAAGAGGATGGCCAACCTGCTGGCCAGCATCCGGAGCATGATGAAACTGGAAAAAAGAGAGAAGGAAATAATCAACCTGAATGAACTGATCCGGGAGCTTCTCAGAATTTACGGGGGGGAAGCCGTTACCCGCCATGACCGGATCCACCTGGATCTGACGGATGACCCGGTATATGTGCTGGCGGACCCGATCCAGATCCAGCAGGTGATCCTCAACCTTCTGCAGAACGGATCGCAGGCGATGGAGGTTAAAAAGCAGGAGGAAAGGAAAATGGTGATCACCGAGTCAGTGAGCGACGGGATGGTAACCATCTCCCTGCGGGATTACGGAACCGGGATCCCTGAAGAGATCCTTGCCAGGATTTTCAACCCCTTTGTGACATCCCGGAAGGAGGGAATCGGGATCGGGCTGTCCATCAGCCGTTCCATCATAGAGGATCACGGGGGAAAGATATGGGCGAGAAACATGACCGAGGGAGGCGCGGAGTTCTCCTTTTCTTTAAAACAGGTACACCATGAATCCGGAAACACACAGGATCATTATCATTGATGACGATGAAACGGTAAGGAGAAGCATTTACCTGTTGCTGAGTTCATCGGGCTACCTCGCAGAAACTTTTAGCGGGGCCGGTGAATTCCTGAATTCCGGGCCTTACCCCGGCCCGGGTTGCATCCTGCTGGATATTTTCCTGGAAGGAGACTCAGGGCTCGAGGTCCAGGAGGAGATCACTTCCGGGTTTCCGACGCTACCCATTATTTACATGACCGGTTTCGGGGATGTGCCGATGAGCGTGCAGGCTCTGAAGAAAGGGGCCATTAATTTTCTCCAGAAACCTTTCCTGGATGAACAGCTCCTCGAAGCCGTGGAGGAAGCGCTCCGGAAAAGCCGGGAACTTATAGCCAATGAAACAGAGACCCGTCATCTGAGCGCCTTGCTGGAATCCCTTTCTCCCCGGGAGTATGAAATCTTTCAATTGGTGGTCCGCGGGTTGCTCAACAAGCAAATTGCCGCCGAGCTTTTTATATCCGAACATACGGTCAAGATACACCGGGGAAACATCACCAAAAAGCTCGGGATGAAGTCGGTTGCCCAGATGGTGCAGCTGCACGAGAAACTGAGCCGGCGCTGACCCCGGCGCGCAGAGCCCATATGCCCTTCTGCCCTCCTCTTTTCCTTTGCAAGTAAAAATAGCATCAAGGTATTATTTACAAAGGTGATCCACCGGGTTAATTTTAAATACAATTTCATTGGTGCAAAAGTAGCTGACCCTTGATCTATATTCTGGACGATGATGAACGTGTAAGAAAAGGATTCGAGATCCTTCTCCAGTCTGCAGGAATGGAAAGCAATTCATACGGCAGTGTTAAGGATTTTCTCGACCGGGGGCAGCCTTCCGAACAGGATACCCTGGTCCTGGATATTCATATGCCCGGAATGAACGGATGTGATCTCCTGGAATATTTCGGGGAGAGAAACTTTCATATGCCGGTGATCGTTGTCACCGCGTACGATGAAACAACCAGTCGTGAATGCGCGGCACGGTACGGAGTGCTGGCTTACTTACGCAAGCCGGTGGACGGCGATGAATTACTGAAGTTACTGCCTCAGGTTCATCAAGAAACCATAAAGAACCCGGAAAATTAACAACGTTCCATCAAATCAGCACCTATGAGAAAAAATTTACTTCAGTTCTGTTGCCTGCTGGCAATGACCCTGCTTGTTGCAGGTCCGCCCGCCTGCGGACAGGGACAGAAATTACCGAATGTAGTGATCCTGGCAACGGGCGGAACCATTGCCGGATCGGCTTCCACCGGTACGCAGTCCGGGTATACTTCCGGGCAGGTCAATATTGAGGTTATGCTCAATGCCATACCGGACGTGAGAAAAATCGCCAATGTGACCGGCGAACAAATCTCCAATGTAGGTTCCCAGGACATGTCCTTTGAGATCATGCTGAAGCTGGCGAAGAGGATCCGGGAGCTGTCTCAACGGAAAGACCTGGCCGGCATCGTGATCACCCATGGCACCGATACCATGGAGGAAACCGCCTACTTCCTGAACCTGGTGGTGAAAACTGACCTCCCCGTAGTGCTGGTCGGCTCGATGAGGCCTTCGACCGCACTCAGTGCCGACGGCCCCCTGAACCTGTACAATGGGATTGCCGTAGCCGCCGACCCGAATGCCCGGGGGCGCGGGGTGTTGCTGGTGATGAACGACTGGATCCAGTCGGCGCAGAACCTGATCAAAGTGAGCACCACCGCCGTCCAGACCTTTATGTCGCCTATCAAGGGATTGATCGGAACAACGGCCTACGGATCCAACGAATTTTACCGGTACCCCATCAGTTTGTACGGGCCTAAAAGCGAATTCTCGGTTGAAGGGGTCAACCAGCTTCCGCGGGTGGATATTATTTATGCATGCACGGATATGCCGGCCGACCTGATTGATGCCTCGGTAGCGAACGGGGCTAAAGGAATCATCATTGCGGGCGTCGGGAACGGCAATATGAACAAAGCCTCCCTGGAAGCCTGCCAGCGGGCAAGTAAAAAAGGAGTGGTGGTGGTGAGAAGTACCCGGGTAGCCACGGGAAATGTAGGCCGGAATGTGGAAGTGAATGACGACGAGCTGGGGCTGATCGCCTCGTATGACCTGAATCCCCAGAAAGCGAGGATCCTGCTTTCGCTGGCACTGCTGAAGCAGAGACCGCTTGCAGATATACAGAAGTTATTTGTTGATTATTGATCGAGGTGTTGAAATATTTCATCTCAATATATTGACCGTTTGATTACTCATTGGATAAAAACTTAACACGATGAAAAAACATTTCTTTCTGATCATGCTGTTTTGTTCCCTGTACTCATTGACGTACAGCCAGGAACAAAAAGACAGTACCAAATGGATCCAGATCTATGGCTTTGCCATGACTGATTTTGGTTACAATTTCAACCAGGTGGATCCCAAATGGTACGATGTGATGCGTCCGTCGAAGCTGCCGGCCTATGATAACCAGTTCGGCACGGACGGCAATTTCTATTTCAGCGCACGGCAGTCGAGGTTTGGCGTAAAATCCTCCATGCAGACCAAATGGGGGGAGTTCAAGACCGTGTTTGATTTTGATTTGTTCGGGGTCGGCGCCGACGCGGGTTTGACCACCATCCGGCTTCGGCACGCATACGGCCAGTTGGGCCATATAGGGGCCGGGCAGACCGAAAGCGCCTTCATGGACCTGGATGTCTTCCCGAACACACTGGAATACTGGGGCCCCAGCGGAATGCTTTTTTACCGGAACGTACAATTCCGCTATTATCCTATTATGGGACCGACCCACCTGGTCTTTGCCCTGGAAATGCCGGGAGCGAGTGCCGATGGGGGAACCTATGCCGACCGGATTGAACTTTCATATGTAAAACCGCATTTTCCTTATCCTGACCTCTCCGGTCATTTCCGTTACGCCGGGAAGAAATGGGGCTATGTGCAACTGGGAGCGATCGTGCGCTATATCGGATGGAAATATTTGCCGCCGGATGTCGATAGCCTGAAGAAGATCGATCTGAGCGGTCATGCCATCGGATGGGGGGTCAGCCTGAGCTCCGGGATCAACATCGGGAAAGTGGCCGTGATACACCTGCAGGCAGTTTACGGGGCAGGGGTGGAGAACTACTTTAACGATGCCCCGTTGGACATTGGCATAAAGGAGAACCTGTCCGATTCAGTGCATCCTATCAAGGGGGTTGCCCTCCCGGACCTTGGGCTGGTTGCCTTCGTGGATTTATACTGGAGCAAGAAATTCAGCAGCTCCATCGGCTGGTCCAACACGACGATCATGAATTCGGACGGGCAGGCGCCCTCTGACTATCACCTGGGCCATTTCGTAGAGGCCAACCTGTTGTATTATCCCTGGCACAATGTTATGGTAGGGGTGGAGTTCCAGTGGATCTACCGCCAGAACAACAGCGACGGGTACACCTCGCAGGCCACCAAGATCAATTTCTCCCTTAAATACAACTTTGACAAGACCTTCTACTTTGCCAAAAAGTAGCAGGGATCCGTAATATTTAAAAACATCAACCATGAAAAACAAAAGTTACAGAACAGGTTTGCGGATGGTCATGACCATCACCCTGATGGTATTCCTGATGCCGCGGGTTATGCTGGCTCAGCCGGATAATACCCTGACCAAGGACAAGATCCAGGCGGCGCTGGATGAGGCATATAATAAATTCAAGGATGTCAAGGAAGGCAAGAATGCCGACTATATCAAAGAGCTGGCCAACGTGGATCCCAAGATATTCGGGATTGCCATCGTCACTCCCGACGGCCAGGTATTTACGAAGGGGGACATTACCTCCATGGTTTCCATTCAAAGCGTATCCAAGGTTTTCGTAATGGCGCAGGATATCGAGGAGCTGGGGCATCAGGCCATCCAGGATAAGATCGGGGTGGATGCTACCGGCGAGGTATTCAATTCCATCACGGCCATTGAAAGGAAACGGGGAAAAGAGATCAATCCCCTCGTCAACCCGGGTGCCATTGCAGCTACCAGCCTGATTGCGGGGAATGATTCCGCCGCCAAATGGAAGCATGTCGTGGAAGTGGAAAGTGCATTTGCAGGCAGGTCTCTCTACTTAAATATGCCGGTATATATCAGCGAGGCGGGAGATAACCTCCGCAACCAGGCCATTGCACATTTGCTTCTTGCATACGGAAGGATGTATTTCGATCCCGTGCAGACAACGGATATTTACACCAAGCAGTGCGCCCTGAATGTCAATGCCAAAGATCTCGCCCTGATGGCGGCTACCCTGGCAAACGGAGGAGTTAATCCGGTGACAAAGAAAAAGGTCGTCTCTCCGGAAACTACCATGTACACCCTGGCGGTGATGGCCACGGCCGGCCTGTATGATGATTCGGGGATCTGGCTGTATAATACGGGTCTGCCCGGTAAGAGCGGGGTAGGCGGAGGATTGATCGCCGTATGTCCCGGTAAATTCGGGATCGCCGTAGTATCCCCGCCGCTGGATGAGGCCGGGAACAGTGTGAAAGGACAAATGGTGATCAAGTACATCGTGGAAAAACTTAAAGTGAACCCTTACCTGATCCAGCCTAAATAAAGGATAGTTCTGAATTATACATTATTGTTCCAAATAAAGAAACTTATGAGCATGCGAAAAGCTCTTAGGACCTGGATGATTGGCTTGTTGTTCCTTGGTTATCACCTGCAGGAGGCGCAGGCACAAATGGGTGAACCGGACAGTGTCCTGAACAAAAACGAGAAGAAGGTTCAATTCATGTTCCGGCGTGGCAAGCCCCCCCTGGATACTACCTATGCCAACGTTGCATCCGGTGAATTCACACCAGGAAAAGGTTTTGACCTTGTAAAATCAAAATTCGGAAGCCTCAACCTGAGCATGTACGGGATGGCACGTTGGCTGGACCAGATGCCGGGAAACCAGACCTGGAGCGATCACCTGGATAGCGTGAGATCCTTCAAGGGCCGCAATGATATCTTCTGGCACCGCGCTATGATATGGTTCAGCGGCTTCCTGGGTACTCCAAAGCTTACCTATATGATCACGGTCTGGACCGTCATGACGACCCAGCAGACACTGGTATACGGGAATATCCAATATAAAATTAACGACCATCTGAGGCTGGGAGCTGGTATTTACCCCAACCTGTGTAACAGGACCCTTCAGGGACCTTTTCCCTTCTTTTTTTCCACCGACCGGACGATGGCGGAAGATGCTCTCAGGGGTGGTTTTACCAATGGTTTTTTTGTGTACGGGATCATTGTTCCAAGGCTTAATTATACCTTCTTTATCGGAAATAATCTCAGCACCCTTGGAATACAGGCATCCAAGCTAACCCGTGACATGTCTGTGAGCGGAGATTTAGTGTGCACACCGACCACAGGGGAATTCGGCCCGAGAGGGGGTAATATGGATTTTGAATGGCACAAGCGGGTTGCCACCCGGTTCGGGGTCTCCTATTGCCACAGCAGGGAGGACCGGTTCAACAATATCGGTACACCCTCCCCTGATAATACACAGGTCAGAAATTCCGACGGGGTCCTGCTATTTGAGACTGGAGCATTGGCAACAGGGGTCACCGTCCAAAAAGCGGACTTTGACTATCTTGCCGTCGATGCAGGGATGAAATATAGCGGCTTACACCTGCAGGCGGAATTCTTCTGGAGACAGTTGTCCAAATTTGAAACAGACGGGGAAGTGCCTGAAGCTACCATTATTGATAAGGCCTTTTGGTTTGCGGCTTCCCAGATGGCCATCCCCAGGATCCTGTGTGTATACGGAATAACTTCCGTTTTCTTCGACCAGTGGAAACGACACCCCTGGGAAGCCGGGGGAGGGGTCAATATTTATCCGCTGAAGACCAGGAACTGGCGGCTGAATGTGCAATGCCTCTATGTGTATAAATCAGCGGCAGGAGGGACTTTCGGGCTGTACACCGCCGGGCAGACCGGGACCACAGTTACTATTGGTTCGGATATCTTATTGTAATAAATTCAATCGTATGACCTATGAAGACTCTTTTGAAAATTGCGCTACTTGTATTGCTGGGAATCTCTGTCCAGCTGCTTCTTGCTCAGCCGCAACAAGGATCCCCGGGATACCTGTTCAACGATAGCCATGTCCACCTCACCAATTACATTCAGAAAGGTCCCACCGCAAAGGATTTCCTGAAGGTCATGGGCGATAAGGTGGGCAGGGCGGTCCTGTTCGGGATCCCCCTGCAGCAGCAGTGGTCTTACTTCAATACCGGGAGCTTTGCCCCCTGGTATTATACCCAGACCGATGCCCCGCTGTACTATTATTCCTTTACCGATGCCATGATCGCGATGGAATACAGATCGCTGACCCCGGAGCAGCAGGCGAGGTTCGACCCGATGATCACCGGGTTCAATCCCACCGACATGTATGCGACAGATCATATCCGGAGAGTGCTTACGATCTTTCCCGGGGTTTTCGAGGGCATCGGCGAATTCACCATTCATAAGGAGTTCGTCTCCGCCAAGATCGCCGGAGAAACAGGAAGCCTGCTGAACCCTGCTCTCGACAGCATTTTCAGCTTTGCAGGAGAAGCCGGCCTCGTGGTGCTGATCCATAGTGATATCGATATGCCATTCCCGAAAGCCGGGCAGGATCCTTACCAGGTGACCCAGTTGCGGGACCTTTTCCTTCGTCATCCGAACACCACCATCATCTGGGCGCACTGCGGACTCGGCCGGGTGGTGGCTCCGATCAAGGATATGATCAAGGTGCTGGAAAAGGCACTGTCGAATCCCAAGCTGTCGCACCTCTGTTTTGACCTTTCCTGGGATGAAGCGGCCAAGTATGTCGTGGCGACGCCGGAATCCACCCAGGCGACTGCGGACCTGATCAACCGTTTCCCCGACCGTTTCCTTTTCGGCACCGATGAAGTAGGCCCCACGGACCAGGAGAAATACATGAAAGTGTACAACATGTATGCCCCGTTGCTGGCCCTGCTGACCCCGGATGCGAGGGAAAAATTCCTCAAAGGAAATTACGAAAGACTGTTCGATGAGGCAAAAGTAAAGGTCAGGGCCTGGGAGAAGGCGAATGCGGGCCAATGATCCGGGAAAACATAAATGATTATATTAGCAACTGGTAAAAAAACCTTAACGCAGGTTCAGATTGATTAAAAACAAGACGAATTACAGGGGGATCCTCTTTTTCCTGCTTTCCCTGTTGCTCGCGTTGCTGATCACCTGGTGGGTGAAAGAGCCTGCTTTCACCCAGGCGCAGACCTATGTGCTTTTCCTGCTTTTATTTTCTGTTTTTCTCTGGCTGACGGAGGCGGTTCCTCCGTTTGCGGTGGGCCTTTTCATTATGGCCTACCTGGCCTTCACCCTCGGTTATGAGCGGATTACGAATTCCCCGGTGGATATCGCCATCTATACCGGGACCTTTTCCAGCAGCGTGATCTGGCTCACGCTGGGCGGTTTCTTTCTTGCCTCTGCGTTGTCGAAGACCCGGCTGGACCGGGATCTGATCCATTTCACCCTAAGGGCATGCGGGAGGAATCCCCGATGGATCCTGCTCAGCCTGATGCTGGTGACGATGGTATTTTCCATGCTCATTTCCAATACCGCCACCACCGCCATGGTGATCGCCGCCGTGATGCCGCTGCTCCTGAAGACGGGTAAACAATCCCCGGTCAGCAAGGGATTGGTCCTCGGCATCCCCATCGCCGCCACGGTGGGAGGAATGGGAACGATCATCGGCAGTCCTCCCAACGCGATTGCTGTGGGCGCCCTTGCATCAGCCGGGCATCCCATGCAGTTTGCCACCTGGCTGCTTTACGGGATTCCCCTGGCGGTCCTCCTCACTTTCGTATCCTGGTGGGTGCTGGTCAGGATCTTCATGAAGAAAGGAGAGGAGCTCGCCATGGAAGGACCGGGGCAGGAGGAATCCGGGTCTCCGGTGAACCTTCAAAGAGACCGATGGATCGTGATCGCGGTCCTTGCCGTCACGCTCCTGCTCTGGCTGACCAGTCCCCTGCATGGGCTTAGCGCCGCCGCGGTTTCGGCTATCCCGCTCGTGGTCCTTCCCCTCACCGGGATCCTGAAGGGGGAAGATATCCGGGCGGTCGGATGGGATACGCTGCTGCTGATTGCCGGCGGACTTTCGCTGGGACTGGCCCTGAAAGAAACCGGATTGCTGGATCTGTATGCCGGAAGGATTGCCACGCTGAAGGTCTCCCCTGTGGTTTTCCTTTTCCTGCTGGCCTATGCGACCATGATCTTCTCCAATATCATGAGCAATACGGCCACGAGCACCGTCCTGATCCCCCTGGGCATGACGATCCTGCCGGCACACGCCGTGGAAGTGTGCATGATCATCGGATTATCCGCCTCCACCGCCCTCTTCCTGCCGGTCTCCACGCCGCCCAATGCGATCGCTTATTCCACCGGGATGATCCGGCAGAAGGATTTCCGGACCGGAGGCGCACTGATCGGACTCCTGGGTCCCGCCCTGATTGTTCTCTGGGTACTTTTAATCACCTGACCTGATCATTTATCCATTTACCCTATGAAAACAAATACAAGAAAAGAACACGACTTCCTGGGCGAAAGGGAGATCCCGGATGATATGTATTTCGGGATACAAACCCTCCGCGCCAGGGAGAATTTCGATATTACCGGCATTCCTGCTTCCCGGGCCGGCCAGCTGATCAGGGCTTTCGGCTTTGTGAAAAAAGCGGCAGCCCTTGCCAATTACGATTGCGGGGTTCTGGATAAGTCAAAAATGGAAGCCATCTGTTATGCTTCCGATAAGCTGATCGCGGGGGAATACCATGAGCAATTCGTCAGCGATCTGATCCAGGGCGGAGCGGGCACGTCCTGCAATATGAATGCGAACGAGGTCATCGCCAATATCGGCCTGGAAAAGATGGGGTACAAAAAAGGGCAATACGAGCACCTCCACCCCAACAATGATGTGAACTGCAGCCAGTCGACCAACGATGCGTATCCGACCGCCATCCGGCTTGCCCTGTACATGGTCATCAACGATTTTGTCGCCTCCCTGGGAAAGCTGAAAGAATCCTTTTCGAAAAAAGGCAAGGAATTCGGGAACGTGATCAAGATGGGCCGGACCCAGCTGCAGGATGCCGTTCCCATGACCCTGGGAAGAGAATTCGATGCTTTTGCCACCACCCTCGGTGAAGATATCCAGCGTATGCATGAAGCCCAATCCCTCATCACGGAGGTGAACATGGGGGCTACAGCCATTGGTACGGGAGTGAATGCTCCGCAGGGATACGCGGAAAAATGTGTGGCGCACCTGAAAAAGATCAGCGGTATACCGGTCACGCTGGCGGAGGATCTGATTGAAGCCACCTGCGATACCGGGGCTTATGTTCAGCTGAGCGGAACCCTGAAACGGTGCGCCGTCAAGCTCAGCAAGATCTGCAACGATCTTCGCCTGCTGAGCTCCGGCCCCCGCTGCGGACTGAATGAGATCAACCTCCCGCCGCTTCAGCCCGGCTCCTCCATCATGCCCGGCAAGGTGAACCCGGTCATTCCGGAAGCCGTCAACCAGACCTGCTTTTATGTGATCGGCGCAGATCTGACAGTCACGCTGGCTGCAGAAGCCGGTCAGCTCCAGCTGAACGTGATGGAACCGGTCATCGGCTTCAGCCTCTTCACTTCCATGCTGTTCCTTACCAGGGCCTGCCACATGCTGCGGGAAAAATGCGTGGATGGCATAACGGTCAATGCCGAGCGGACCAAATCCATGGTCATGAACAGCATCGGGATCGTGACCCAGCTCAACCCTATCCTCGGTTATGAGACGTCGGCCGGGATCGCCAAAGAAGCCCTTCAAACGGGCAAGAGCATTCATGATATCGTGGTGAAGGAGAAGAAGCTCATCACCCAGGAGAAATGGGACGAGATCTATTCCCTGGAGAACCTGATCAATCCGAAATTCATCAATCAGTAGCCATGAATATGTTTGTCCAGATCCTTCGCGACCATCCCGAGTTGACCGTATTCCTCACCCTGGCGGTGGGATTTGCCCTGGGATACATCCGGATCGGTTCCTTTAAAGTGGGACCCGTGCTGGGGACGCTGTTCGCCGGGGTCCTGATCGGGCAGCTTGATATTCATGTGGCACCGGTCGTCAAGATCATCTTCTTTGATTTTTTTCTCTTTGCAACCGGCTATAAGGTAGGCCCTCAATTTTTCAGGGGGCTTAAAAAGGATGCGATACCGCAGCTGACCCTCACCGTCATCATTTGTGTCGGCTGCCTGCTGACCGCCTTTGCGGTTTCCAAGCTGTTTCATTATGATACGGGGACCGCTGCCGGACTGCTGGCAGGCGCCTTTACCGAATCCACGGTGATCGGAACGGCCAGCGAGGCCATCAACCGGTTGTCGATCCCGGATGCGGAAAAAATGAGGCTGGTGAACAATATCCCGGTGGCTTATGCGGTCACTTACCTGGTGGGAACCACGATCCTCGTGTGGTTCCTTTCCTCTTTTGCCCCGAAACTGATGCGGATCAACCTGAAGCAGGAAGGTAAAAAGCTGAATGAGAAGTTGTCCGGGAAAGCAGAGTCTGAACCCGGTATGGAATATGCCTTCCAGGAATGGAAATTACGGGCTTTTGTGGTCACCGGACCAAGATGGGTTGGGTTAACGGTGGATCAGTTTGAGAAGAGCATTCGGGATGCGCGAATATTTATCCAGCGGATACGTCATGAAGGCACCCTGATCGATCCGGCTCCCGATTTCAGGATCAGCGGGGGCGATGTGATCGCAGTTACGGCCAGGCATGCTGTAATGCTGGAACAGCTGACGGATATCGGACCCGAAACAGTGGATAAGGAGCTGATGGAGTTTCCCCTGTCATACCGGGATCTTATCATTACGAAAAAAGAAGCTGCTGATCATTCGTTACGGGAACTTTCCCAAAAGTATGGCCATGGGGTAATGCTGTACAAAGTGATCCGCGGAGGGCAGGAAATTCCATGGGATCCAAGTCTCACAGTGAACCGCGGGGATTTACTAAAAGTCGGAGGCCGGTTACCTGACCTGGAACGAACCGCGAAAGCTTTAGGGTACCTTGAGTCTCTTTCCCCTGCCACCGACATGATTTTCGTAGGCATCGGGATTCTGTTGGGAGGGCTGATCGGGTTGCTCTCCGTTAAAGTGGCCAGTGTTTCCCTTACACTTACCACCAGCGGAGGCGCCCTGGTGATGGGACTGGTGTTCGGCTGGCTCCATTCCAAGACACCGAGGTTCGGACGAATCCCGGAAGCCGCGCTCTGGATCTTCGATAATGTAGGACTGGCGGCTTTTATCGGGATTGTAGGACTGACCGCGGGACCGAGCTTTGTCTCCAGCCTGGGCCATACCGGTTTCAGCATCATCCTGGCGGGGCTCATCGTGGCATTACTGCCCCACCTGCTCGGACTCTTTGCCGGGAAATATCTCCTGAAGATGAACCCGGTGATCCTGCTGGGGGCCCATTCAGGAGCGGGGACTACCACGGCAGCCCTGAAAGCCATCCAGGATGCCGCCGAAAGCAAGCTCCCTGTTCTCGGGTACACGATTCCCTATGCCCTTGGAAATATTCTGCTGACTGCCTGGGGGCCTTTGATTGTAGCAATGATGAACCTGTAGCGATAAACGTCCGGATATGTTGTTCCGAAGGATAAAATGGACCGGGATCCTGCTTTTTCTGATCATTCCTGTGATCCTTCATGCCCAGAAGGATGATACGGTGTATATGCTGAACGGAGACCGTATCACGGGAGAGCTGAAAAAATACGAAAGCGGGATCCTCACGCTGAAAACGGAAGGCATGAGCACGCTGGGCATCGAGTACGATAAGATCAACACGCTGCATTCGGCCAAGTATTTCGAGATCGTTTCCAAGACCGGTTTCAGTTATTACGGATCCATCAGGAAATCAACGGTCCCGGCAAGCATCGTGATCGTAATCTCGAATGACACGGTGGTAAAGGCGATGAATGAGATCGTTGAGATCACCCCGATTAAAAACCGGTTCTGGAAAAAGTTTTACGGTTCCATCGACCTTGGGGTGAGCTATATCAAATCGACCCAGGTTCTGCAATATTACCTGAACACGGATATCAATTACCGGGCGAAAAAAGATCTGGTTATGTTCGATATGAGCCTGATGTTCAATGACCAGAAGATAAACGACTCCGTCATCCGTACGCGGAAAAACGACATAGGTCTCGGGTTGAACCATTTTTTCCAGGGAAGATGGTGGCTGGGAGTGGGAGCGATGTGGCAGCAGAATACGGAGCTGGAGCTGGACTACAGAATCCAGCTGGAATCAGGGGCGGGGTACGACATCGTTCATACCAACCCGATCCGGCTCTACGGAATGGCCGGCTTGCTGGTGAACCGGGAAAAACCGACCGATTCCGTAAGCGCATCCACCAACTTCGAAGGGCTTTTATCGATGAAATTCACCTGGCTGAGATACCGTTACCCGGAAATGAACATCTCGTCCAATATTGATGCCTATCCCAGTTTCACCGTGAGCGGCCGGTGGAGGCTGGAGTTTAACCTCACCTCTAAGATCGAAATCTTCAGGGACTTCTACCTCAGTCTCTCCTTTTACGATGATTTTGACAGCAAGCCTTCGGGAGGGGGTTCCAGCTTAAATGACTGGAGTATCATCTTCTCCGTAGGATATTCCTTCTGATCTTCCTCAGAATCTCACCCCGGTACTGAACGTCATCACATTCAGGTGATCCAGCTGATTGCTGTAAAATACTTTATTTCCATCGTTGGCATGGAGATACCGGTATTCCAGGCGTACATACGCGATCTTAACCGGCCTGTATTCAAATCCTACGGTTCCTCCTCTCATGAGCAGCCCCCTGGTTTCTCCGTTATATTCATAAACGGCTGACAGAATTGCATCCGGGTCATTGAAGATCTCAAGCCTGGCAGTAACCGCGAAATGCCGCAGAAATTCATACCGGGCCATGATAAATCCGGAATACACATAGGCCAGTTTATCCGTATCGGGAGCCAGCTTGGCGTTGGTCTCCAGGCCAAAGTCGAGCTGCCCCACCACCTGCACCTGAGGGATCGGATAATAATTCAGGATCAGATTATTATAAAGAAGATTATTGTTGATATCCGCATCTTTCAGGGCCTGGTTCCCGAAAAAGTTGTTATAGGACAGGGTAAGATTCTGCAAAGGATGCCAATTGACGAAAATGAGGCCGGCAATATTCGTATTCCTGCCATAAGCCAGTGAATAAGGATTCCCGGCCATAATGCCCCCGTCGACCTTATCGGAGAATTTATAGCTGAGTTTTACCCCAAGCACGCTTCCCGGTTCAAAGTATCCCCCGGTGGTCACCGTACTGATCCTGTTCTTTATGGCCCAGGAAGATTCAAATCCCACGACGTTATAAATGTAACCGAAATCGATCCAGAGGTTCTTAACGATCCGGAAGCCGAAGTTCGCCTGGTCGAGGTTCTTGATGAACTGGGATTCCGGCAGCGCCAGGAGGTTGGGAGCATCTCCCCATTGGAACGAGACATGACCCCGGACTTTATCGGCGGAATAGGTGAATTCAATGGCCGCATGGTTGATCCGGATCTGGTCGCGCACCGGGCAGTTCGCAGAGAACGGGATCAGGTTCGAGGTGTCCTTTTTATTGTCCAGGGTTGTATTGCTGTAGGTATCAATATAAAATCCAAAAGTGAAATGGTTCAGGTGGCTGAAGATCTTCGCTTTCATTTCGTCGGTCAGGGTGTCGGCTTTGGATTGTGCAAACCCCCTGGAACCAATCAGGATGAGCCCACCGAAGAGAAAAATAAAAAGAACGGGAAGCCTGTAAAACTTACTCATTTGGATTCAATGGTTTTTTCTATTTCACCAT
>DATJQF010000007.1:0-3013 GCA_035505995.1 Bacteroidales bacterium | reverse complement strand
CCTCTTTGCTGAATCCTTTGAGCTTGGAAACCAGCCAGGCAGCGCACCGGTCATGGGCTGCCGTGTTAGGCACCCGCGGACCGAAATCCACCTGTTTTTTAACATACGCGTATGCCGAGTCGGCATTGAAATCCGGAATGTCCGTTTGCTTCACTTCCGCCGGATGGGTTGTGGCGGCTTTATTCCCTGACGGTCCGGTGCAATAGGAGATCGCCAGGCCCAGGAACAGGATCAGCGGAATGGTAATGATCTTCATAGGACTTTTATTAGCCATTGACGGCATGAAAGGTTCATTCAAAAAGGGGTGACGTCTTTCCGAAAGATGATCCGAAAACCAGCTCCTCCAGCGGCTTCCTCACCCTCGGCGCAATTTCCCGCTTATGCTGGAATTCCTCCAGTGTGGAGGGATCGCCCAGGTAACCGGCCGCAATGACGGTCAGTGGCTCGTATTCCGGGGGGATCCCGAACCGCAGGGAAGCCCGGTCCTGGTCGAACCCCGCCATCTGGTGGACATGCAGTCCGATCCGGGTGGCCTCCAGGCTAAGGTAAGCCACCGATTGCCCCGTATCGTAAGCGTAATAGGAATTCAACCGGTTCACTTTTTCACGCATTTTTCTTCCGATGGCAAGGATCAGCACCGGCACATCGCGGGTCCATGCCCGGTTCCCTTCATCCAGTGCTTCATGGATCCCGCTCCAGGTTTCATCCCCTTTCAGCCCGACCAGGAACCTCCAGGGTTGATCATTTGCGGAAGACGGTGCCCACCGGGCCGCCTCGAACACCTGTTGCAGTTTTTCCTTTTCCACCGGCCGGGGATCAAAAGCCCTCGGGCTCCAGCGTTTCCTGATCACCTCGCTGATCGGGTATCGAGCGGCAGCACTCTTATCGGGATTCATGATCTGATTCATACTCCAGTTATAACGTCAGTTCAGTTTCTTTCTTGCAGCAAAATGAAGGACCAGGCTCAGCAGGAACACGCCTCCCGTGCACCAGGCCGCGATCCGGGCCAGGTAATCGCCATGAATGGTATAAAAAGTAAGCCGGCTGTTGGCATTCAGCGTGCCTTTGATGGCAGCAGGCACCCAGTAACCGGTCACCTGCGAAGCATCGCCCCGCTGGTCGATGAAGGCGGAGATCCCCGTATTGGCGCTCCGGGCAATGCTGCGGCGGTTCTCAATCGCCCGTAATGCGGCAAAAGCGTAGTGCTGCCGGTGGCCTGGCGTATCCCCCCACCAGCCGTCGTTGGTGATGATGAACATCACCTGCGCGCCATTCCGCACGAACTCGGAAAAGAACTCCCCGAAAACGGATTCATAACAGATCGTCGGAGCAGCCCTGGCCGTCTTCACGGTCGCAAACACTTTCCGGACCTTGTCCGTGCCCAGGCTTCCCACCACCCCGCCGAGATTGATGGCAAATTTTTCAAGGAATTTGAAGATCCCGAAGGAAGGCAGCGCCTCGACCCCCGGGGTCAGCTTCGATTTATGATAGAGCTGCAGGGAATCCATGGAGTTCACCAGGATGGCCGTATTATAAGCGTCGTAATACCCTTCCCCGTCTTTGAATTTTCGCGCGGAATGTGAAAGCGGCTCTCCTTTCTCAAACTGGCGGTAGGTGGAGCCGCCCACCAGGATATTCAGGTCCGGGTAGCGGCGGATGATGTCTTTCAGCAAGGCAATGCTCCGGAACGAATGGATGTCGTTCTCCCACATTTCCTCCTGGATCGCGGATTCGGGGGCTACCAGGAAGTTGGTGGCGCTGTCGAGACGGTTTCCCGCCAGGTCCAGGATCCGCTGGATCACCTCGGCAGGGGGGACGCTGTATTGCTCTTTATAGGGATCCAGGTTGGGCTGGACCACCACCACCTTCACCGGTTCGGGGGTTTCCTTATAATGACGGTACATCGAGAACGAAAGTAGGATCGGGATTAAAATCCAGATCACAACCAGCCCGGAATACAATAGTATATCTTTCCACCTCCTATCCTCCCTCTTCCATCTTCTTAAAACCCCGGCCAGGATTCGGAATACCAGAATATTTGCAACCAGCACCCAGAGCGTTCCCCCGAACGTGCCGGTGTATTCATACCATTGCACCCATTGGTAATACGAGCCAAATCCGTTCCCCAGGTTCAGCCAGGGCCAGTTCAGGATCCAGTTCAGGTGCAGGTATTCGAAAGCCATCCAGTAGAAGACCAGGCAGGCATAACCGGCGGCTTTGTAATGCAGCTTCTTCCGGGAAAAATGAAATGCCTGGAAAACGATCGACATAAAGGCCGCATTCACCAGGATGGCAATGATGGCGCCCACGCCGGTGGAATTATAGATCCACCAGCTGGTAAGCGCATTCCAGGCCAGGAAAGCCGGGTAAGAATAGAAAAGGGCGGCAAAGGGGGCAAAACGGTCTTTCTGCTGATAAATCGTTTCTTCGATAAACAGCAAGGGGACCATCCCGATGAAGAGCAACCCGGGGAATCCCCTGGAAGGCCAGGCAAGAGCAAGCAGGATCCCTGAAACGAGGGATAGCACTATAAGAAATATCTTTTTCATCCCGGTCATGAAAGAAATGGGTAAAACAAAGTTAGGATTTATTGGCAACACAGCCCCCTGCCGTCCCTTCCTGGCAGGAAAATGGAGCTATAGGAAGGTTGATAGAAAATACGTTTACGTTTCCCCGGGGGAAGGATACCGCTTCACGCGGATCTTCATCACCTCGTCAAACAGCAGGTTCCGCAGCTGCGGGAGGTTCGTTTTCCGGGTGGCGGAAATGAATACCGAAGGCACATGGGATTTCGCCATCCAGGTTTTTTCCAGGTCTTCCAGCGTGAGGTTTTCCCGGGTGGCGGGAGCGAGATCGTAAGGATCTTTTTCAATATATTGATACAGGTCGATCTTGTTGAACAGCATGATCGTCGGCTTATCAGACGCACCGATGTCGGTCAGCGTCTGGCGGACCACCGCGATCTGCTCCTCAAATTCGGGATGGGAGATATCGGCGACATGGATCAGGATGT
>DATJQF010000006.1:0-15524 GCA_035505995.1 Bacteroidales bacterium | reverse complement strand
CTATTTTCTTCCGCAGGCGAAAGACGGGGTGGTTGTACTATTTTCTTCCGCAGGCCCGGACTGCAGACTCCAGACTTCAGAAATCAGTATAGGATTCCCCGTAAGATTCCCCTCCTGCCCGGGCAAAGCGAGGGATATGAGGGGTGGATTTCTCCGCAGGCGAAAGACGGGGTGGTTGTACTATTTTCTTCCGCAGGCGAATGCCGGCGTGGTTACCTATTTTTTATGAAAATGTACGGCGCTCGCCTGTGCGGTGGGAGTGATAATCAGATCGTTAATGTTGGCATGCTCCGGAAGGGTGGTCACGTAATAGACGGCATCGGCGACATCCTCCGCCCGGAGAGGCTTATATCCTTTGTACACCTGGCCGGCTTTCTCCTGGTTCCCCTTGAACCGGACCAGCGAGAACTCCGTCTCAGCCGCTCCGGGGGCAACCTGCGTCACTTTTATGCCGTAGGGCAGCAGGTCCATCCGCGTGCCCCTGGTGATGGCATCCACGGCGTACTTGGACCCGCAATAGACGTTCCCGTTCGGATACACTTCCTTCCCCGCGACCGAGCCGATATTGATGATATGCCCGCTGCCGTTCTCGATCATCAGCGGGGCAACCACGCGGGTCATGTAAAGCAATCCCTTGACATTGGTATCGATCATTCTTTCCCAGTCGTCATACACCCCTTCCTGGATAGGGTTCAGGCCGACCGCCAGGCCGGCATTGTTCACCAGGATATCGATCTTTTTCCATTTACCGGAAAGCGCCCCGATATTCTTCTCCACCTCTTCCCGGCTCCGCACGTCAAAGCAAAGCGCCAGAACCTCCGTTTTAAATTCCTTCCCGAGCTCTGCGGCAAGAGCTTCCAGCCGGTCTTTCCTGCGGCCGGTAATGATGAGATGATCTCCTTCCCTGGCAAACCGCAGGGCAATGGCTTTGCCGAACCCGCTGGTGGCGCCGGTGACGAGTACGATTCTTTTCATAGTTTCTTATTGATCCACTCCCGGGCATTGACGAACGCTTCGATCCAGGGGGTCACCTCGTCGTGCCTTCCTTCGGGATACCAGGCCCATTGCCAGGGAAGGACGGAATCCTCCAGGTGCGGCATGATCGCCAGGTGCCGTCCGTCGGCGGAGGCAATGCAGGCGGCGTCATACATCGAGCCGTTCGGGTTACCCGGATAACCGTGATAGGAGAATTTGGCCGTTATGTGATATTTCGATTCTTCGTACGGGAAGAGCATCCTGCCTTCCCCGTGAGCTACCCAGATCCCCAGCCGGGAACCTGCCAGCGAGCCCAGCATGACCGACCGGTTCGGGAGGATGTCCACGGTAAGGAAAGAAGACTCAAATTTACCGGAGGCATTCCAGGCCATCTTCGGATGTTTTTCATGATCCGGGTAGATGAGGCCGAGTTCCACCAGCAGCTGGCAGCCGTTGCAGACACCCAGCGAAAGGGTATCCGGCCTGGCAAAGAAATTCTTCAGGGAGCGGTTGGCCTTCTCATTGTAAAGAAAAGCTCCCGCCCATCCTTTGGCGGAGCCGAGCACGTCGGAATTGCTGAAGCCGCCGACAAATGCGATCAGGTTCACGTCTTCCAGGTTCTCACGTCCGGATATGAGATCTGTCATGTGGATGTCCTTCACGTCGAAGCCGGCCAGGTACAGCGACCAGGCCATGTCCCGGTCGCGGTTCACCCCTTTTTCACGGATGATGGCGGCCCGGATGCCGGTAGGCTGCCTGCGGTCCCTATCGATCCCGTATTGACCCGCCTTTCCGGTAAAATTCTCCGGGAACTTTACCTGCAGCGGCTGCTCTTTATAATTCCGGAACCTTTCCAGCGCCAGCTCCGGACCGCATTGCTTCCGGTCGAGCAGATAAGAGGTCCTGTACCAGGTATCCCTTAAAGGATCTATCCCGAACCGATAATCTTGTGCCCCGTTGCGGATCTTTAAAATGCGTTCAGGGATCAGGGTGCCCAACTCCGCAAATGGAATGCCCGCTTTCTTAATTTTCTTCTGGACTTTGTCCGGCTCTTTCACCTGGATCACCACTCCGGGCTTTTCACTGAAAAGTGCACGGATGATATCCGGCTCTCCCAACCCCGTCAGATCCGCCTCTATTCCAATCCCCGGCCTGGCAAACGTCATCTCAAGCAACGTGGTGATCAATCCCCCTGAAGAAATGTCATGGCCGGCCAGGATCACTCCCTCCGCGATCATTTGCTGGATCAGCCTGAATCCTTTTATAAATATGGATGAATCCTCCGAGGAGGGGCATTCGCTGCCCACCCTGTCCAGCACCTGGGCAAAGCTGCTCCCGCCCAGGGAGAAGGAATCTGCGGAAAAACCCAGGTAAAACAGGCGGGTGCCGGGAAGGTTTTTCAGCACCGGCCCTGTCACCTTTTTCACATCCTTCACTTCCGCCACCGCCGATATGATGACCGTTCCGGGGGAATAGACCATGGAACCATCCGGGTATTTCTGGGTCATGGACAATGAATCTTTTCCGGTCGGGATATTGATCCCGAGCTCCATGGCAAAATCGCTGGCTGCCTTCACGGCCGCATAAAGCCTGGCATCCTCGCCCGGGTTTTTGCACGGCCACATCCAGTTGGCGCTCAGGGAAACGCCTTTCAGCCCGTGCGTCAGGGGGGCCCACACCAGGTTGGTCAGCGCCTCGGCGATCGAAAGCCGGGAGCCGGCTGCCGGGTCGATCAGTCCGGCCGCCGGGGCATGCCCCAGCGAGGTTGCGATCCCTGCTTCTCCCCGGTAATCGAGGGCGGTCACGCCCAGGTTGTTCAGCGGAAGATGGATAACGCCCGTGGTCTGCTGCATCGCGATCCTGCCTCCCACGGCACGGTCCACCTTGTTGGTGAGCCAGTCCTTGCAGGCGACCGCTTCCAGCTGCAGCACCTGTTCAAGGTACTGTTCCGGTTTGCCCGGATCGTATTCCAGCGGCTTATAGCTTGCCGGGGCGGTCGTATCGTTCAGGATCGTCTTCGGGGGCTTTCCGAAGAAGTCTTCTATCTTCAGGTCGATGGGCCGCGTGTTCCGGTTCCGGTCCTCGAACACCAGTTGATGATCCCCGGTCGTTTCCCCGGCCGTGAACATCGGGGCCCGTTCCCGGTCGGCGATCTTCTTGAGCACGACCGCATCTTCTTCCCGCAACAGCAGTCCCATTCTTTCCTGGGATTCGTTGCTGATAATTTCCTTGTCCGAAAGCGTGGGATCTCCCACCGGGAGCGCATCGATGTGCACGGTGCCGCCGGTTGCCTCCACCAGCTCCGAGATGGAATTCAGATGCCCGCCGGCCCCGTGGTCATGGATTGCGATGACCGGGTTATGGCCGGCTTCGGCCAGCGCCCGGATGGCGTTAAAGACCCGTTTCTGCATTTCCGGGTTGGAGCGCTGCACGGCATTCAGCTCGATCAGGTTGCCGTATTCGCCGGTAGCGACGGAGGATACCGCGCCGCCTCCCATCCCGATCCGGTAATTGTCGCCGCCCAGGACGATGATCAATTGGTTGGCTTCAGGGGTCTCTTTCAGGCTGTCTTCCTTCCTGGCGAACCCGATCCCGCCGGCCAGCATGATCACTTTATCGTAGCCGTACTGCTTCCCGTTCCCGGCATACTCGAAGGTCAGCACCGACCCGCAGATCAGCGGCTGACCGAATTTGTTGCCGAAATCGCTTGCCCCGTTCGAAGCCCGGACCAGGATCTCTTCCGGGGTCTTGTACAGCCAGTGCCGGGCGGGCAGGTCTTTTTCCCACGACCTGCCTCCTTCCAGCCTCGGGCAGGAGGTCATATAAACGGCGGTGCCTGCCAGCGGGATGCTCCCCTTCCCTCCTGCCATGCGGTCGCGGATCTCTCCGCCGGACCCGGTGGCCGCGCCGTTGAAAGGTTCCACGGTAGTGGGAAAATTATGGGTTTCCGCTTTCAGGGAGATAACGGAATCGATCTCGCGGAGGATGAAAAAATCGGCCTGGTCCTGCCGCGCGGGAGCAAACTGCAGGATCCTTGGTCCTGAGATGAATGCTACATTGTCTTTATAGGCTGAGACGAGGTATGCCCCGTGTTTCTTTGAAGTCTTTTTGATCAGGGAAAAGAGGGAATCGGGCATCTTCTTCCCGTCGATGACAAAGGTCCCGTTGAAGATCTTATGCCGGCAATGCTCGGAGTTCACCTGGGAAAATCCGAAGACCTCGCTGTCGGAAAGTTTCCGGCCAATTTTCCGGCTGAGCTTTTCCAGGTAATCGATCTCCTCTTTGCTGAGCGCCAGTCCTTCTTGTAAGTTGAACGAGGCGATATCCTTCACCGGGAATACCGGGTCGGGTTCCTTTTCGATATGGAAGACCGACTGGTCGAGCCCGTCGTAAGCATGCTGGAGCATCGGGTCGAAATCCTCCGGGAGTTTATCCGCCTTCCTGAATTCCTCGATCCGGCTGATCCCGGCGATCCCCATGTTCTGGGTGATCTCAACGGCATTGGTGCTCCAGGGGGTGATCATTTCCCTCCGCGGACCGATGAACAGTCCTGGAAGGCTTTTTTCCTCCAGCCGCTCCGCATTCCCGAAAAGCCAGGTAAGTTTTCTGAGATCTTCTTCTGCCGGGTGACCGCTGCATTCGACAGCGTAGTATTTTACAGATGATTTGAAGAAGATGATCATGATCTATCTTTTAAAGTCAACGGGTCACGAAGTCTCCACCTTACGGCACGGGTTACGCTCCCAGGAACCTCTCCGCCTCTATCGCCGCCATGCATCCGCTGCCTGCGGCTGTCACGGCCTGCCGGTAATAGTGGTCCTGCACGTCGCCGGCGGCAAACACCCCTTCCACGCTGGTCCGGGTGCTGCCCGGTATGGTCCGGATATATCCCGTATCATGAAGGTCCATTTTCCCTTTGAAGAGCTGAGTATTCGGCTCATGGCCGATCGCCACGAAAAAGCCGGTTACTTTCAGGTCTTTGGTTTCCCCGGTTTTCACCTGTTTCACCCTAACGCCGGTCACGCCGGTATGATCTCCCAGCACTTCCACGGGCTGATGATCCCATACCATTTCGATGTTAGGGGTGTTGAATATCTTATGCTGCATGGCCTTCGATGCGCGCAGCTCATTTCTGCGGTGGATCAGGTATACTTTTTTGCAAAGCTTGGCCAGGTAGGTAGCCTCCTCGGCAGCCGTGTCGCCGCCTCCCACGATAGCCACTTCCTGACCCCGGTAAAAGAACCCGTCGCAGGTGGCGCAGGCAGATACCCCGCTGCCCATGAAATGCTTTTCCGATTCCAGTCCCAGCCACTTGGCGGATGCGCCTGTAGCGATGATCACCGTCTCCGCGATCAGGGTTTTCCCGTCGTCCGCGTTGACGGTGAAAGGCCTTTGCGAGAAGTCCACCGAGGTGACGACCCCGTTCCTCACATCCGTGCCGAAGCGCTCCGCCTGTTTCCGGAAATCCTCCATCATCTCCGGTCCCTGGATCCCCCCGGGATATCCCGGGTAATTTTCCACTTCCGTAGTGATGGTGAGCTGTCCGCCGGGCTGCAGGCCAAGGTACATGACGGGTTTCAGATCGGCCCGGGCTGCATAGATAGCAGCCGTGTAGCCTGCCGGCCCCGACCCGATGATCAGGCATCTCACCTTTTCAGTGTTTTCGCTCATTCTCTGCTCTTTCTGTGTGCCGCAAAAGTACCAAAAATCCGTGTTCGCCCGTAAAAATGAAAGGAGGGTTGTTTTCAAGATTCTTTTTTGTATATTTAAGGCACCTAAATCAAAAAACGGGATTTTACATACAATAGATAAAACGGGATATATGTTCCGGGGCAGAAAAAGTCGACGTTTCTGCGGTCTTTTTTTAACCCTTGTCATCCTTTTATTTTCATCTGTTTCCCATTCCCAGGTGATGGTCAGCGCCACCGGGAAGCCATCCTCTTTGGTCGTCTGTTACCTGGACGGCACTTTCTCTCTCCAGATCGCCAATACCACCGGGAACACCATGTCGGGGGCGACCCTGCTGCTGGATCTGCCCTCCGGCGCACGGTATTCTCCCGGATCCGTCGCCGGGGCCACGGAAAACAACATTTCCAACCTGAACCAGCCGGTATTTGATCTTCCCGATATTCCCAATAACACGGCCGCCGTGGTTTCTTACAATGCTTCCCTGTCCTGCGGGTATACAAACACCGAAAATTTCAATTATATCGTCACGTATAACCTTATGCAATATTCCGGGTACGATACCCCGCTTCAGAATTATTACTACCCCGAACCGGTGATCACCAACATCACCAATTCTTCTGCAGTGATCCCGGTGAACTCTACCGTTACGCGCGATATCACCATCGAGCAGCAGGGGCTGAACTCCACCCTGGATACCCTGATCCTTTACGATGAGCATACCTCCGATATTGATGTCATTTCCGTCAGCCTGGGAACGCTTCACCCCTATGTCGGTCCCGGGCCCCTGGAAGTGGATACCGTCATCCTGACCGGGAGCAATTTCCCGGGCGGGAACAACATGTTCGATGCAGGGGAATCCATCATTGTTTCCGAAACCGTGCGGCTAATGGGATGCAATACCGGGCAATCCACGCTGAAAGCCGCCTGGGGATGCTTCGGGCAAACCTGCAGCTATTACAGCTCCTTCCCGTCGGTATCGCCTGCTGCGGGAACGACGATCATCGCCATGGCCTTCACGAACAATAACCACGGGTGGGGATTCATCGATAATTCGGGGTGGGTGGAGATGTCGGTGACCAACAACGGTACCGGGGCAGGGACGGCTTTTGACCTGGCGGTGCTTTGCGGGTTCTCCTCGGGCGGTTCCACGTATTACCCCAATGCCGACTGGGTCAACGAAATTGATTCCTTTTCGGTGAACGGGAACTATCTCCAGTCCCAGTACAATTATGCCGCCGGGGCGCTGAACGGCCAGTATGCCTACTACATGAAGTTTCGCTATACTTCCGATCCCGACGGGCCGGGAGTGGGCCTGGACGACGTGGACCTGGACGGGTATTATGACGACCTGCCGGTGGGAAAAACCGTTATTCTTAAAGCGCACACATACTATAACTGGCCGGAGGCGGTTTCGAAATTTGCCACCGGGAAGAATTGCGGGTATGGCTGGACCAATTCAGCCTGGCAGGCATTCCGCTATGGGTACGACTACAAGGACCAGTGCCAGGGACAGTTCGGGGTGAACTGGATCCCGAACGGGAACCTCCTGATGTTCCAGACCTATAATACCATTACGATCCAGCATACCATCCCGCCCGACCTGTATGACGGAGTCCCGGTGTGGATGGACCAGCTCGTGACCACCTCCACCTCCGTGAACAACGAAGGATGTCCGAATGATTCCGTCCATTACAAGCTGGTTCTTCCGAGCGGCATCAGCATCGGTCCCGGCACAGCGACGTTCAAAGGGGTGAGCATGGGAACCCCGCTGATCATCGGGGATTCTGTTTTTTACAAACTGGATAAAAGCAAGATCCTCACCGGGGGCACGTTCCATGTCCCGCTGGTGGCGAATTGCTCGGGGCCCCATGCGACGACCGGATTTGTGCATACCGAGCTTAAATTCTGGTGCGACCGGCTGAGCTACCTGAACCGTTATTTTACCTACTGGTGCAGCAACTCCCCTATTTTCGGCATCCAGTGCCCGGTCACTAATTGCCCCAACCCGTCCGTCTCCCTATTCAGCGTAAAAAGAACCACCCTCGGCTGGACCAACAACCATCTTGCCGCCCGTGTCACTCCGGGGACTCCGGGTCTCAGGCTGGACAACGCCATGGCCAGGGACTCTATCCGGATCGTGGTGGCCGGCAGGCTGAACGGGCCGGTCGACAGCCTCTACTGCGAGCTTAAGCACGATGCCCTCCCAGGTGGCTGGGGAAACCAGCTGTTCTTTGATATCTTATGCGACACCCTGTATTTCTATGATATTGAAACAGCCACCTGGCACATTTGCGGCGGCCTTTCACCACAGGTCAGGAACGGGACCACCTCCTATGTGGATACCTATTTCGGCAATCTAACCCTTCCGGGAAACTGCCTGAGCGGGATCAGCTTTACCAACGGCGATTCCCTGGTATACGTGATCCGCGGCAGGGTCAAGAATATTGCACAGACGGAATGGAGAACGGTTCCGGCATTCCGGGCTCATTTCCTGTGGAAAGATACCGGCCTGGATAAATATTGCAACGATCTGGGCGTAACCTTCAATGTCCTGGGAAGCAATTATAAATTTTATGCCACCACCTTTTACCAGCAGATCGTCCTCCAGGGATGCACTTCGTTCCTGTATGAAGGACTGATCTACCAATCCATGGAATCCTGCGGCGGTGACATTGCTTTCCCCAACGAGATCCGCCCGTTCCTGGCGCTGGATACCCTGACCTTCACGCTGCCCGAGGGATTTGCCTACCTGGCGGGAAGCTCCCAGCATACCTTCAACCAGGACAACACCTCTGCTTACGGCACCGAGGTGATCCCGGATCCGATCATTACAGTGGGACCGGCCGGGACCAAGCTGATCTACATACGGACTCCGTCCTGGAGCTACTCGGATTATTATGACTGCTCCAGCGACCTGGACCGGATCACGTTCACTGCCACGCCCTCCTGCAAGGCCACCGGGAACTATAATTACGTGATCGATGCAAAAGGCAGGTACCAGTTCTGCACCGACGGGATCGGTCTGAAATACAATTCGGTTGCTACAAAATCCATCACCTATACCGCTCCGCTGATGGATTATACTGCCCTGATCACCACGGCGGAAGGGACGGAAGATACGGTCTACTGGGAAGTCCGCCTCTGCAATCAGCGTTCCTTCTCTTCCAACAACAACTGGCTTGGCTTTGAGAGCGCCGACCAGGGAATCAACGTAGTGAAAGTGACCGATATCACGATCCCGGCTGCTCCGGTCAACATCCCGATTGCATTCTACGGTCCCGGGAAGAAGTGGGCCCAGCTGGGCTCCTTCGCGAACAGTGCCTGCAAGTACTACCTGGTAAAAGCCACTTATTCACGGTGCGATTTTGACAGCATCCTGGTGCGGCACGGGTACAATTGTGCAGGGTACCCCATGAACCCCGAGCTGGGCTATCCCCCGTCCGGTTACGGCTGCACGGAGAACCAGGGGTACCTGTATATCGATCCCAAGATGGTGAGCCTGAACGTAGCCCTGACCGAGCCCTCCATGCCGGTCGATCTGTGCGACACCCTGGACCTGGAAGCTGAAGTGACGAATTCCCAGCTTTCTTACGGGTATGAACTGAAGCTGATGGTGACGATCCCGCCCGGACTCGGCATCATGCCCGGGCAGTCTAAGATAAAATTCCCTTATACGACGGGGACGTACCGCCCCCTCCAGGACCCGGTCAATTTGCCAGTGGGAAGCAATAAGTGGGTGTATGACATCTCCAATGATCCGAACGGGGTCGCGATCCTCAAAGGCGTTGACAGCATTCCGAAAAACGGGTACCGGCTTAAATTCAGGTTTCTGACGGATTGCAATTTCATCTCAGGGACCAATCTCAAGATCACGGCCCTTGCCGCCAATGCCTGCGGGGATATAGATTCCAGGATCTCGTATACCCAGCCCATCCTCATAAATGACCTGCCCACCAATACCAACCTTTATGTGATCAGCACCCTCAGCAGTGATGCATTTTTCACCTGCGACGGGAATTCGCCGGTCAGGGTCAAGGTGGTGAACCTGGGGCCCACCAACGTTTCCAATATCGAAAAGCTGGGGATCACCATCGACGATGCCTATGACTATGTACCCGGCTCGCTGGTGGACATTCATAACGGACCGTCGGGGGTGGTCAGCAATACCATTACCGGAGGATTACGGTACATCCGGTTCGGGATCCAGCCTAACCTGGATGTCAACGACTCCATTGTCTTCACGTTTGACCTTTACGATGTGGACCCGGGCAGCCTCACCTGCGATACCCTCCCGATGGAGACCAGCACCCTGCTGGTCGGGAAAGTCTATTGCTCATTGATCCCGGGCGACAGTTGCGTGATCCAGTCCATCACCGCCACCGTTACCTCGGAAAGGCCGGTGATAAAGGATAAGGCCGGCTTCGGCTCCTGGAGGGCCTCGAGTGTTCCTTCCGGAACTACGGGCGAAACCGTGACGGTAACGTATACCCTGAAGAACACCGGTACGGACACCTTACGCACCGATACCCTGCATGTGGTGTTTTTCCATGATGCCAACGGCAACGGCATCGCCGATGAATCGGCGGCGGATTCGCTGTACAGCCAGCCGGTGACCTGCACGGATCTGCTTGCGGGCGACAGCGTGACGGCCACGGCAGTCTTCTATGTTCCTTCCGGAATGGTCTGCAAGCTGCTCGCCGCCCTCCGTCCGCAGGATAATGTCTGCACCTGCGGGGATGCCGTCATCAGCATCAATACCATTCCGTTTAAAAATGCCGGTCCCGATACGACCGCCTGCGCCGACGTCCCGGTTCAGATCGGAACGCCCGGCATTACCGGCTATACCTATTTCTGGGTCCCGGCGAGCTACCTGGGGTCCAATACGGTATCGGATCCCATCTTCACCTATAACAACATCCTCACCCAGCCGGATACCCTGACCTACTTCCTCTTTACCACCCGCGCCGGTAACTGCCTTTCCAGCGATACGATGAAGATCGTTGTATTCCCGCAGTCTTCCGCCTATGCAGGCAGGGACACCACGCTTTGCGAGGGGAGTTCCTATACCCTTCTGAATTCCATCGCAACGAACCCCGATTCCCTTCACTGGAGCACTTCCGGGAACGGCACATTCAACGATCCGCGGATCCTCCATCCGACCTACCAGCCGGGACCGGGAGATATTGCTTCCGGCTCCGTGACCCTGACGCTGACCGTTTTCGGCCATTGCGGAGCGCCGGCCGACGATCTTTCCCTTTTCCTTTTAAAAGAGGCGGCTTCTTTTGCCGGGAACGATACGGTGATCTGCACTACCGGAAATTACCTGGCGTCGGAGGCCATTGCATCCGATTATTCCGCGCTGAACTGGACTACCACCGGCGATGGCTCCTTCTCCAACCCCGGGTTGTTGCACCCGGTATATACCCCGGGACCGTCGGATATTGCGACGGGATCGGTTCACCTGATTCTCATGGCTGCCGGGATCCCGCCCTGCCCCTCCCATTCGGACACGATGCTGCTGACCCTTCATGCCCCGCCGGCCGTGACCAATAATCCCCTCCAGGAGACCATCTGCTCGAACCAGTCTACGTCGATCACCCTCACTGCCGATCAGCCGGGTACGACCTTCACCTGGACGGCGGCGGTCACTTCCGGCGTCGTGACCGGCTATTCCAACGGCTCCGGCCCCCTTATCAACCAGGTACTTGTCAATGCGCAGACGACGCCCGGAAGCGTAACCTATACCATTGTTCCGGATAACCAGGGCTGTACCGGCCAGCCGGCTGCCTTCCTGGTGATCGTGAACCCGATCCCGGTCGTCACGAACAATCCGCCGGCCTCCTCTTTGTGCTCCGGCGGCACCACTAATATTGTCCTGCAATCGAACATGCCGGGGACCACCTTCACCTGGACCGCTAACGGGAGCTCGGGCAATGTCACCGGCTTTGGCCCTGGCAGCGGAAATGTCATCTCGCAAACCCTAGTAAACCTTGATTTCTCAACCGAAACGGTTACCTATCATATCACCCCGTCCGCAAGCGGGTGTACCGGGGGCATCTTTGATTACACGGTAACCGTAAAACCCATCCCTGACGTGTATTTCAATCCGGCGGCACAGACGATCTGCGGGGGAACCGGCTGCAACATCCAGATCCTTTCCCACGTGGCGGGCGCCACCTTTACCTGGACGGCAAGCGGGAGCTCCCCGAATGTCACCGGCTATTCCCCGGGAAGCGGCAACCTGATCCATCAGACCCTTACTAACCTGGGATACCTTACCGAAACGGTTACTTACACGGTAGTTCCCCTTGCCAACGGTTGTGCCGGAAACAGCGGCAATGTGGTCATTACCGTGAACCCGCTGCCACCGGTAACCTATACCCCCTGCCATGACCTGGTCACCACGCTGGCCGCTAAGCCGATCCGGCTGAAGGGCGGGACCCCCCTGGGCGGTACCTATTCGGGAGCGGGGGTGAATTCCCCGACAGGGATCTTTTATCCTGCGCTGGCCGGGCCGGGATCACACCCGATCACCTATTCCTACACGAATGTATTCAGCTGCTCCGCCGCGGCCAGCCTTACCCTGACCGTGGTCGTCCCTCCCCCATTTTTCTGCGGCGGGAACCTGACCGATGTCAGGGACAATAAAATCTATCCTACGGTGGACCTGGGCACTCAATGCTGGATGGCGGTGAACCTGGATTACGGAATGGTCATCGCCTCGTCCCAGATGCAGTGGGACAACTGCAGCAATGAAAAGTACTGCTATAACGACAATCCCCTGCAGTGCGCGGTCAACGGGGGGCTGTACCAGTGGGATGAGCTGATGCAGTTTGTAAGCACGCCCGGTGTGCAGGGACTTTGTCCCCCGGGTTGGCACATTCCCAGCGAGAATGACTGGAACATCCTGTTCGCTTTTTACATCAATAACGGCTTTGCCGGCTCCCCTCTTAAATACACCGGGTATTCAGGGTTCAATGCGCTGCTCAGCGGATCAAGGCTGGTCAACAATGCCTGGGATTTCCAGGGCTTTGCCACCCTGTTGTGGTCTTCGACGGCGTATGGCCCGTATAAGGCCTGGGCGCACGGGATGAATGATCCGGATCCGAGCGTTTCGCGATATCCATCCTATCGGGTAAATGCATTTTCTGTCAGGTGCATTAAAGATTAATTACGGATTATGGATTACGGATTACGGATTATGGATTATGGATTACGGATTACGGATTATGGATTACGGATTCAATATTGCCCACAGCAACTTTTTTAATGGCACATGCCTGCCTGCCGCAGGCAGGGATTTCTGCAGCCACCTCCAGTTTATTCAATCAAAATTCCTCCCTCTCCAGGCAACCATTCCAAAAATATCGTGTATATTTAAATGCGACAACTTATATCCATTCCATCAACAAAGTTTTACTCACCGGTGTATTGATCCTTCCTTTTGCCGCTTTTGCCGGCAATGATCCCAGTATCAGCCTGTCGAATACCACAAATGGATTTATTGAGAACAAAGGCCAGATCGTTGACCAGCACAACCAGCCCAATCCCGCAGTCCTCTATCTGTTGCCAATGCCCGGGATGAAGGTGCAATTGAGGAGAGGAGGGTTCAGTTATGATACCTATCGAATATTGAATATTCCTGCCGGCCGGCAAGACCGGGAACAAGGAACAACGAACCGTGATCTGAATAATATGCATTCGCCAGCATCCGGCATCCAGCATCCTGCACCCAGTATCCGGTACCACCGCATCGACTTCGACTTCATCGGCTTCAATCCGGAATACACCGTTGAGGCCGGTTCTCCTTCTTCCGACTACCTGAATTATTACACTACCGGCACTCCCCCGGAAGGGGTGACTTTCGTGAGATCATTCGGTAACGTGATCTACCGGAATATCTATCCGGGAATTGATCTCGAATTTTCGACAGATGCGAGATCGCGATTTAAATACACCCTGGTGATTCACCCGGAAGGAGATATCAGGAATATCTGCTTTCAGATTTCGGACCCGCAGATTGAGATGCTGCCTTCCGGTTCACTTGAGTTGACTACGGCCACTGGCGGGATCCGGGAGGAGATTCCGAACAGTTTTTTCCGGTCACAGGATCTGGAATCGAAGGTGGGCTGCCGGTTCATACAAAAAGGACCCGGTTTATTCGGGATGGAAGTGGACGGCACCATTCCTCCGGGTGCCACCCTGGTTATTGATCCTTTACCTGTGCGGGAATGGGCTACTTATTATGGGGGAAGTCTTGATGACAGGGGAGGCTATGTGAAGGTGGACAGTCTGGGATATATATATATGACAGGGTATAGCTCTTCTTACAATAATATTGCGACTTCGGGAGCTCATCAGGATACCCTTGGAGGCAGTATGGACGGTTTTATGGTAAAATTCGCTCCTTCAGGCGAACGGATATGGGGGACTTATTATGGGGGTAGCGTGGACGAATTTATGGGTAGACCAGCATTTGATCATTGGGGAAATATTTATATATCAGGGTGGACTGATTCTCCCGATAACATCTCCACCCCGGGATCGCACCAACCGGCATTAGGCGGAAATTTAGATGGTTTCCTGGTTAAATTCAGCCATGAAGGGGTCCGGATCTGGGGTACCTATTATGGGGGCACGGGAACGGATATGGGTGGAGATGTCGTAACTGACCTTCAGGGAGATGTCTATCTTTCAGGATCCACCACCTCGTTGAGTAATATCTCGACCCCCGGCGCTTTTAAAGTAAACGAGAGCGGAGGAAACGATGGATTCCTGGTCAAGTTCGATAGTTCGGGTACCCGGGTATGGGGAACTTATTACGGAGGATCCGGGGAAGATGACGGAGGAGTGCTTGCAACGGATTACAATGGTCATTTGGTCATGGGTGGTGAAACTTTTTCTGATAACGGGATCTCAACCCTGGGATGTTTTCAGTACACCCGGGGCGGATTAAAGGACGGTTATCTTGCAGAATTCGACACCGCAGGGAACAGAATATGGGGAACCTATTTCGGAGGATCCGATCTGGATGGTGTACTTGAAATAAAGATGACCCCCACCGGTATTATTTATTTTGTGGGTAGTACCAAATCCATGACCAATATAGCCACAGCCGGATCACACCAATGGATGCTGGGAGGCGGGCAGGACGGATTCCTGGAAAAATTCAATCTGGACGGGTCCAGGATCTGGGGAACTTACTATGGCGGTACTAATTATGACCAGACACAGGATTTATTCATCGGGGACAGCCTGAACGTGTTCATAACCGGTTATACCGATTCCGGCAATAATATCTCTTCTCCCGACGGGTTTCAACCGGTATTCGGAGGATACGATAACGATGCTTTTCTTGCAAAGTTCAATCCGGCCGGACAACGGATCTGGGGGACTTATTATGGAGATACCCAGTATCAGATCGGAATTTCCGTCGGAGAAGACACTTGCGGTCATATCTATATGGCGGGTGAAACAAATTCTCCGGATTCAATTGCCACATCGGGATCTTTTCAACCCTATTTCGGAGGCGGTGTGATGGATTGCTTTTTAGTAAAATTTGATAACTGCCGGTTGCCGGAAGAACCTTTACCCATCAGTGGCCCTGCAAGTGTTTGTCAGGGTACTTCCGGGGTGATCTACTCTGTTCCCCCGGTAGCATACGCAACCGGATATTCCTGGCTTGTGCCTCCCGGTGCAACCATTACCGGCGGGCTTAATACCCCTTCGATCACTGTCGACTTCGGCAGCAGCGCAACATCTGGCAATATCGTTGTATTTGGGATCAATTGCTGCGGAAATAGCGATCCTGCTTTTCTGATGGTGACTGTAAATCCCGCCGGACTTCCTCCCGCAATTAC
>DATJQF010000005.1:0-13659 GCA_035505995.1 Bacteroidales bacterium | reverse complement strand
TTAAGTGTTGTCAGTGGTCAATTGTTAATGAACCGGATCTTGACCTGGTATCTCAGGCCTTCGGGATTGACCAGGTTGGCGATCTGAATACCGGAAAGCTTTTTCCTCACGTATTGCTCTACGCGGGGGGTAGGAGCTTTGATATTCAGGATATCGATCTTCCCGTTACTCGTCATCTCGAAGGTCACCCAAACCGGCGCGCCTTCTTCTTCCCAGTTCAGAACAAAATCCGGGGACTTTACAGTTTCCCTCAGCGTCCTGTTCAGTTCCGTCATATCGGGAGTTTTCACCGGTGAAGGTTTGCCGGCAGAGGCTAACTGTGGTGCCAGGACACCGGTAATGAATAGTGCCCACAACATCCAAATCACTCGCATCTTTCTCATATATAGATTTTTAAGTTTATACCGATAAAAAATATCCCGGGAACGGTCCGGAAGCCAGGGAGTTATAGCTAAATAACTCTTCTACAGGCTTTTGGGTGAATAATTGCATCCCCGGAAAACATAAAGAGCCTAAACTGAATAACAGGGGATTTATTATATGGTGATATTTTAAAGTATATACGATTTATGATTGACGGTTGTGGATGGTTGGTTTTCGGCGACCCAAGACAAGTCCGAAACGCGAAAACGGGAAAAGCGAAACGAATAACCAGCGACCGGTGCCAGGCTCCCGGCGGCCAGTAACTGTATGCTCATTAAAAAATAAGGTGTAATTTTGCCCCGACGGGGTATTAGCTCAGTTGGCTAGAGCGTTACATTCGCATTGTAAAGGTCACCGGTTCGAATCCGGTATACTCCACGGAAGTCGCGATGAGCGATGCGGGATCTGCGATGAGCGATGAGAAGCGGAAAAATATTCAGGAAAATCTCCCTGGAATAGATCAGATCTGAGCTTACGGTCACTCAAAGGACAGTGCGGTCCTTTCTTCCATCATCCGGTCATAGTAATCTTCCGGAGTCATGGGAGTGGTATTTTGGTATTCCCCGATCTTGGTGAATTTCTTTAACACAAAAGGCTGCCCGTTGCCGAAGAAAAAATCCGGGGCATCCACGATCTCAAAATGAAGGTGAGGTGCATCCGAATTCCCGGAATTCCCCAACAAGGCCAGCGGTTGCCCCTCCTTTACCGTATCCCCGGCATGGATCATCATCGAATACCGGGAACAATGCGCGTAAAGCGCATAATACCCGTTGTCCATTTCCAGCATCATGTAATTGCCGGCATAGTCGATGGGCGCCAGAAATTCCAGGTGATCGTGCGTATTGCCGTCGTTTTCCACCATGGTGTCCCTGCAAGCCAGGATGACGCCGTTCGCGACGGCATACAGGGTATCCCGGAAACAGAAATAAGAGCTGTTCTTCGTGGGATCGCCCGCGTACATCAGGTTGAAATCATCGTCGAGCCGGCCGTTGTCAAAAGCGAATCTTTCGCCGGTCCCTATCTTTCCCTGGGAAAAGAACAGTGCATTGAAATGGTACTCATTGGTGGACTGGTTGAAGAACATCCAGTGGGTCCCTTTCACCGGCGAAGCAATAACAATCGGAGATTCACTGTACCGGGGAGTGATCTCGCCACCTTCCACCGTTACATCCGTATTATTCACCGTATCCCGGAAGACCAGCCGGTTAAAGATTTTGACGGGAGGAGTCTGTTCGACCGGAATTGTCAGCTGAATGGAAAAATAATAATTGTAAATCTTATCGAAGGTCATGACCGTCGACGGCGGCAGGGGATCCATATAGATCCTGGGGAACTGACCGGTGTTGTAAGTGGCAAGGATGGTTTTCGAATCGTTATCCACCACGTCGATCTGCCGGAGCGAAAGACCCTGTTTCTTCCATTCCCAGGTTTTAAGGGTATAGGGGATCCGGAGGAACTTGTTGGTCTTGAAGGGAATGTCGTTAAACTGAACCTCCATGGTCCTGTTTTGCGAGGAGGAATTATCCTCGTTTTTTTTGCTGCAGCCGAAAAAGATAAAGGGCAAAAAAAGCAGCAGGAAGGCGTAGGAAAGTTTATTCATATATTTTTTTCTACAAATATAGGAGATAATATTTTTATATAAGGCAGATGGCTTTATCCTTGTTTCATCATGGGATTTGCGCCTGGATCAGAATGCATAATTTTCCTACTTTTGCATCCTTCAACATCTTATCTCCATGCCGGAAAACGAAACCCCCAAGCCTAAGAAAGGCAGGAAAATAAGGGCTTACATTGCCCTGTCCCTGGTGATCATCGCCGTCGGCATCGCAGCCGGGCTATGGTACAGGCAATACACAAAGTATTATGCCACCGACGATGCTTATCTCGATGCCGACCGGGTATCGGTCAGCTCCAAGATCCTGGGAAGGATCACCAATATATACGCCCAGGAGGGGGATACTGTGAAAGCCGGCATGTTGCTCGTGGAACTGGACAGCAGCGACCTCTACGCCCAGCGGATCCAGTCGATGGCCTCCCGCGACCAGTCCGTTTCGGCCCTGCACCAGGCCACTGCAAAGTACGAGCTCGACCAGAAGAGTATCACGGTACAGGAGATCAACCTCGAAAAGGCGAAGGAGGATTTTGACCGGGCAAAGGTCCAGTATGAAGGGCAGGTGATCCCCAAGGAACAGTACGACCACATGAAAAAGGCGTATGAAGCGGCACAGGCCATGCTGGATGCGAACAAAGCCCAGCTGGAGGTGAGCAAGGCACAGGTGGAGAGCGCGGAGTCGAGCATCAAGACCGCCACGGCCCAGATCGGGACCATTGAAACCTCGCTGAAGAACACCAAGATCTTTTCGCCCTCCGGCGGCCGGATCGCCAAGCGATGGCTGCTTCCCGGCGACATTGCTCAACCGGGTCAGCCGGTATTCACCATTACCCGGGATTCGGTTCTTTGGGTGACGGCGTATTTCGAGGAGACGAAAATAGGGGGGATCCATGAAAGGCAGAAAGCGGAATTCACGATCGACGCCTTCCCGCATGTAACCTTCTTCGGGGAGGTGTTCTTCATCGGGACCAACACAGCCGCCCAGTTCTCCCTGATCCCGCCCAACAATGCCTCCGGTAATTTCACCAAGATCACACAGCGCATTCCCGTGAAGATCTCGATCCTCCGGACGGACAGCAAGGATCCCACCGTCCTGTCCCGCCTGGTATCGGGGATGTCGGTGGTCGTCAAGATCTATAAATAGATGCCCCGGATCAGGTTGTATCAACGGTTCCGCGAATTCATCCGGGAGCAGAATTCCACGTTTGACCCTGCCAGCCCTTCCTATCGCTGGTGGCTCCTGGCCAACGTCATGATCGGAACGTTCATGGCGGTGCTGGACGCCACGATCGTGAATGTCGGGCTGCCCAAGATCATGGCTTCCTTCGGGGTGGGCATCGACAAGATCGAGTGGGTGCTGACGGCCTACATGCTGGCGCTCGCCGTGATGCTCCCCACAGCAGGCTGGCTGGCCGACCGCTTCGGCTACAAGCGGATCTATGCGCTGGGACTGTTCCTGTTCACGCTCGGATCGTTCTTCTGCGGAAATTCCTCCTCCGAAAATATCCTCATCCTCGCCCGCATCATCCAGGGTCTGGGCGCCGGGACGCTGATGCCGATCGGGATGGCGATCGTGTACCGCGAGTTCCCTCCCGAGCAGCGCACCATCGCACTGGGATTCTGGTCGATCGCCGCCGCCGCCTCCGTCTCCTTCGGCCCGCTGATCGGAGGATATCTTATAGACAACTTCAACTGGCCCCTCATATTTTACGTGAACGTCCCCGTCGGCATCGCCGGCCTGTTCGCCACCGCCATCATCCAGAAAGAGTACCGGAATCCGCTGGTCCGCAAGTTCGACATGATCGGTTTCATCTCGGTGAGCATCTTCCTGCCGGTGTTGCTGTATGCCCTGACCGAAGGGAATGCGAGCACCAATTCCGCCGGCTGGCGCTCGCCCGAGGTGCTGGCCTGCTTCGGGATCTCCGCCATCGCCCTTACGGTGTTCCTGGTCAATGAGCTGCTGGTCAAAGAGCCGCTGATCGATCTCCGCATGTTCCGGAACCATAATTTCGCTATCTGCTGTGCCGTCATTTTTATTTTCGGCATCGGGATGTTCGGAAGCACGTTCCTGATCCCTCTTTATCTTCAGAATACCCTCGGGTATACCGCCATCCAGGCCGGCTCTGTTTTCCTGCCCATGGGGATCATACAGGGCTTCTCCGCCCCGCTGGCCGGGATCCTGGCCAATAAGACCAACCCGAAGATCCCGATCCTCGCCGGGGCGATCCTGCTCGCGGTCAGCTTCTACCTGAATTATTACCTTTCCTACCTGACCGAGCACAGCTATATCATGATGACCCTTTACCTGCGGGGTTTTGCGATGGGCATCATGTTCAGCCCGATGACCGCTGTCGCCGTGATGGATATGCCGAAGGATAAGATGTCGCAGGCTTCCGGCATGATCAACGTGCTGCGACAGGTGGGAGGGAGCTTCGGCGTGGCGATCCTGACCACGATCTTCACCACCCGGATGGTTTTCCACACGCAGCATTTCGGGGAAGGGTTCGACCCCAATTCCCCGGCATATCATGCAACCGTGAAGAACATCGGGTATTATTTCATGCAGCACTCGGGCAGCTTCGGGCAGATGCTGGACAGGCAGGGGCAGTATTTCCTGATGTCGAACCTGAGCCGGCAGGCGTTTGTCCAGGCCGTTTGCGACGATTTCCTGCTGGCCGCCATCATCACCCTGATCAGCGCGGTGCCCGTGATATTTCTCAGAATTCACAAGAAAAAGCAAAAGGTATGAAACGGGGATGCAGAATGATCCTGCTCCTGCTGGGTGCGGGAGGGTGTTTCAGTCTGGCCGCGCAAAGCCAGAATGCTCCGGCCGGGAAACTGAATATTTCGGATTCCCTTTCCTACGACCAGGTGCTGGGCGAAGTATTGTCCACCTACCCGGCGGTCCTGAAGGCACAGGAAGGGATCCAGGCGGCCGACGCAGCGATCGGGCTTGCCAAATCGGGATACTACCCCTATATCAGTGCGGATGCAGGATATACCCGGCTCGGTCCGGTCTCGGAGATCACGTTCCCCGGATTCGGGACCTTTGAGATCTATCCGCCCGACAACTACCAGGTAACGGCTTCGGTCTCCCAGATCATCTACGATTTTGCCAGGACCTCCCGGAACGTAAAACTGGAGCAGTCCGGCAAAGTGATCTCGGAACAGAATGTGAATTTCATAAAGCAGCGGCTGGAGCTGCTCACCGCCATCTGCTACTATAACCTGGTCTATGATCAGGATGCCATCCGGATCAAGGATCTCCAGCTGCAGACCCTGCGCAAGCATCTCGATTTCGTGACGCGGAAAGAGCAAACCGGTTCCGCGACGCAATACGAGATCCTTTCCACCCAGGTGAGGATCTCCACCGCCGAGAACCAGAAGGTGGACCTGGAAACCTCCCGCCAGACCCAGCTGGCCATCCTGAATTCCCTGCTGGGACTTCCCGGGAATACGCAGCTGGTCATGAAGAAGACCCTCGGGCTGACTGTTCCGGATGTCCTGCAGGATTCGCTCATCAACTATGCCCTCAACCACCGGTACGAAATGGTGCTGGCCCGGTTAAGGGAAAATCATGCGGAGCTGCACCTGCGGGCGGTGAAAGCCCAGAACAATCCCGTGCTCAGTGCATTTGCGGAAGGAGGCTGGAAGAACGGCTACATCCCCGATCTGAACAAGTTCACGGCCAATTATGCGGTAGGAGTGGGGATCAGCTACCCGGTGTTCGATGCCAACCGTCATCATAACAACATCCGGCTGGTCAACACCGAGATCAATATCTCGAAAGAGGACCTCAACCAGACCACACGGGACGTTTCGTCGGAGGTTTACCAGAACATCGCGAGCCTGAAGGCTTCCATGCAGAAGATCGACCAGTGCCGGCTGCAGGTCATGCAGGCCACCCAGGCGCTGGACCTGGCCACGATCAGCTACCAGTCGGGAGCCATCACCAACCTCGACCTGCTGGATGCAGAATCCAACCAGGAGCAGAGTTTGCTCGACCTGGTGAAGGCCCAGGTGGATTACGCGATCAATGTAGTAAGGCTCGACATCTCGCTCGGGAAGCAGGTTCAATAATCAGGCTTTTTAAGGTTTTGACTCATGGAAATAACACATAATGTCGTCGGCTGGTTCGAGATCCCGGTTGCGGATATGGACCGCGCCGTTAAATTCTATGAAACGGTTTTCGGCTTCAGGCTGAACCGGCACCTGCTGGGTCCCCTCGACATGGCCTGGTTCCCCGCCGAAGCCACCTGGATGGGCTCCGCCGGATCGCTCGTCTGCCTGCCACAGCAATATAAACCATCGGCGGACGGAGTGCTGATATATTTCACCGCCTTCAGCGGCGACGTCGCCATTGAGCTGTCGAGGGTAACGGCCGCAGGGGGCAAGGTGCTCCTGGAGAAAAGACAGATCTCGGAAGAGATCGGCTATATGGGGCTCATCCTGGATTCGGAAGGGAACCGGATCGCATTGCATTCGAGGAAATAGTCCCACCTCCTGAACAGGTATAAACTAACCCCCGGTCCCCTCTCTTACAAAAAAAAGGGGGGATTTTATTGAGGTAGGGCGGTGCGTTTATTTCTCCTTCGGATCGATCACTCCCTTCTCCCTCGTGATCGTATCCGGGATATAATAGGGCGGATGTTTCCGGATCAGCTGTTCCATAGCTTCCCGGCTCCGGGTGTTTTCATTGATGGCGGAATCATAGGAGGCGCCATAGGAGAATCCTTTAAGCAGCAGCTTTCTTTCCAGCAGTTCCGTCGCGACCGAATATTTCATCTCCTCGCACGATACCTGTCCGTCGAGCCAGATCTCGCGCGGAGGGATGAAATGGTATTCCTGGTCGTTGCCACTTAACCCGAAATCGGGGAATATCTTCGCCCTTACCCGGTAGCCGTCCACCACCCAGATGGCAATTCCCTCCACGGACCCTTCCGGAATACGGTAGATGTTCTCCAGCCGGATGCTGTCGGGGATATCCTTTATTTCCTTGATCCCGTCGCGGTCCCTTACCGATACTTTGGCAAGTGAATCCTCATGGGCCCTGCATATTTTTTCCCATTTCCTGCGGAGGAGTACTTCCAGTCTCAGCGATGAATCATGGGCCGTGTCGTAGCTCCAGCCGTACTTTGCCATCAGATGCCGCTCGTTGAGCTCATGCATCAGCGTAAGGTCGAATTCCTCGGCGGAAATGGCATGGTCGATCCAGATCTCCCCCTTCGGGGTGAAGGGATAGCGCTGCTCATTCCCCCCGTACAGGAATTCATTGTAGATCTTCTGCCGGACCAGGTACCCGTCGACCACCCATACGTTATAACCGTCCTTTTTGCCCCAGTAATACCGGTACACCGGCAAGGGGCCTTTTTGTTGCGTGCATCCTGCCATAAAAATGATCCCGAACAGCAGGATGGTCCTGATCTTCATGGTGTTCAATTTTATCCAAAGATAGGAATTCCCCGAGATCATTAAATTCGTACTTTTGTTACCGCTTTTCGCTTTTTTCCCCATGACGATCCAGCAAATAGTAAGAATCTACAAGGTTCAGATATTTATCGTGATCTCTTTTGTGGTACTCGAGAACGCAGCCTGGATCATCGAGCCTACCTATTTCGGCCGCCTGCTCGACGCCCTGATCGACCGGTTCTATGATCATGAGAATAAAGTCAATTATATCGCCCCATTGCTGATCTGGGCCGGAATCTACCTGCTGAATGTGCTGGGGGGAACGCTGAGCCGCTATTCCGGGGGGTTGGTTTACTCAAAAATATATGCGAAGGTTGCCTCGAGGGTCATCACAACTTCCGAACAGCAGGGTTACCCGGCCAGCCAGATGCTGGCGAGGGCCGAAATGGCCAAGGATTATGTGACGTTCCTGAAAGACCGGATCCCCGAAGTGATCTGGCAGCTTTCCGCCACTTTCGGGGCGATCATCGCCATGTTCTTTTACGACTGGCGGATCGCCGCGGTCTGTCTTTTTGTCATCCTGCCTATCGCCTTCGTTAACAATATTTACCGTAAAAACGTCCTGAAATATCAGACCCAGATCAACGATTCCAGGGAAAACCTTTACCGCCACCTCACACACAGCAACATGGGGCCGATCCATGATTTTTATTTCAGCATGGTCAAGCCGCAGGCCAAGATCGCGAAATGGAACTCGGTGGATTATGGCCTGATCAAGGTGATGCTGCTGTTCATCTTCATCGTGGTGCTCTTCATCTGCGTGGACGTGGATAATTTCACCACCGGGAAGGTGTATGCCGTGGTGGCTTACCTGTGGACTTTCATTTCCTCCACCGATTATATTCCCAGCCTGATGGAAAGCACCATTTCCGTGAGGGAGCTGAATGGAAGACTGAAGGAGGATACCAACCTGTAAGTTTATTTCAACAGTTCCCTTAAAAGCTCCTCTGACTTTTCCCAGATCTTCTTTCCGTTCGCCGGGTCGGCGGCTTTGGGATCGATCTCCTTCCGGCTCATCAGGAACATATAATCGAATTTCTTCCCCTGCAGGTCGGGTGAAGCGGCCAGGTAGATCACGGGAACCGCAGCTTTCGCCGGGGATCTGAAAAAGATCCCGAAGACCAGCTTCATCAGCGGGTGGAATATCTTCGGGGCTTCCCGGGCGATATTCGAATTGATCGGACCGGGGCAAAGCGAGAGCACCGAGTATTCCGTCTGCTCTCCCGGATTCAGGCGCCGCGACAGCTCGCTCACAAAGGTGGTGAGGTACAGCTTGTTCAGGCCATACACTTCCACCGATTTCCCGATCCCGAAAGGGATGTATTTCCCGAAAGAATCCCATTCGAAATCATCCGGGTTGCGGTGGCTTTCGGAAGAGACGACCACGATCCTGGGAACAGTTTTCGGGCGGAATACTTTCTCCCGGATCAGCAGGTTGATAAAATAGAACTTTGAAAGGTAGTTCACCTGGAACATCTCATCGAATCCTGCTTTCGTCTGACGGCTGTTCCGGGTCACCACAGCCGAATTGCAGATCAGGATGTCGATCGGGGCATAATGATCCCGGATCTCATCCGTCAGCCGGCGCAGGGTATTGAAATCGGTAAAATCCACCGGCAGCATGTGAACATCCGGATTACCGGACACTGCCTTGATCTCTTCTCCCTTTCCGGGGATCCCGCTCCGGCAGGCCATGATGACTTTTGCCCCGCGCCGTGCGACATCAAGCGCGACGGCATATCCGAGGCCGGAGCTGGCCCCGTCGATGAGCACGGTCTTTCCGTCGAGCCGGTCATCCGGCTTCAGCTCACCAGCCGGTTCGTATTTCCGGAAAAGCTCAGCGATCCCGGTGTAAACGGCTGAGAAAGGATTATTGTACTTCTGTTCTTTTTTGTCTTTCATAAAGGGTGAGCATGTATTGCTGGTAGTCGGCCGTATACCGGTCGATGTCGGCTTCTGTCAATCCGAAGTCGGCCAGCGAATACTGGTGTGTCCCGTATTTACGGTGAGGGTGGTCCTTTTCATGCTGCAGGAATCTCGCCATGAGTTCCGGGGTCAGACCGCCGTTATACCGGTAGAGCTTCGAGAGTTCCCCGATCGGGTCTTTCATGACATCGTGATAAAAAAGGTCGGTAAACTTCTGATCATTATTTCCCTTTTTCCTGTAATCCATCGCTTTCTGCAGCATATACCCGTTTTTCCTGACCCAATGGGCGGTGATGGCTTCCCGGTTCACCTCGCTGCTGAAGATCGTGTGGTTATAGGTAACCATGCTCAGGAACGACGGCACCGACTCATAGATATTGCGGTGAGGCCATATATAGCGTACCTCGCCGAAGGTCTTTTCGATCAGGTCGGGGAACTCCAGGTGATGGGGGGATTTCAGCACCCAGCGCCGGGCGGGCTTCACCCATTGCAGGTATTTCAGCAGCTTTACGGCATAGGAATAGGCCGGAAGCTGGTCGGCCTGCTCCAGCCATTGCGCGTAGGAGGGAACCTGCATCATGGCTTCGGGGATCGTGCTCATGAAGCTGATCTCCTGCAGCATGACATCTTCCTCGGGTTCAAAAATTTCCAGGGGATGGATCGCATAAAATCCCGGCGACATCATCCTGACCGCACGGGTGGCCGTCTTTGCCACGGCGATCCTCCGGTCGGCGGCATTCTCGCGGATATCCAGGGGAACGGGATTGATCACCTCCCAGCTGGGGATCAGCCGGTGGTCGGGGTCGGCCGACAACAGCCGCTGCAGCTTGGTGGTGCCCGTGCGCTGGATGCCTACAATGATCCATGCCGGGTACAGCTCCTGTTCCAGTATTTCAGGATGCTTTGAAAAGAAATATTCAGCTCTCAGGCGGATGCCCAGTAATCCTGTTAACCGTTCCCTGGTGATGAACCGGCCGGCCGGGTGAAGATGCGCCTCCTCGTTGATGGAGCGGATCAGGCGCTCGAGGGGCTCATCTACGAAATCTTTTCCCAGCGATTGCAGTCCGGTCTTTTTCCGCGCCCGGCGGATCAGGTCGTCCTTGTCGAGCCGGATCCGGGTCCCCAGGGGATACGAGGCCTCCCACACCCCGTTCAGGGTTTTGAACCAAAAGGGGCGTTTGTCGAAGTCAGTGGAGCGGGTGATTCGGGAATTCGTCATTGGTCATGGGTCATTGGGCTCCGGGTTCCGGGCTCTGAGTTCATCGATCCGTTCTGATTTCATCGATCCGTTCTGATTTCATCAATCCGTTCTGATTTCATCGATCCGTTTTGAATTCATCGATCCGTTCTGATTTCATGATTCGTTGATCCCTGCCCGCCGGCAGGCGGGGTTATTCGATTATTCAAAATAACTCTCTCATTGTCTTTTTCCCATATCTAACCCCGGATCTTCCATCCTCAAAACCCTGCAATCCGGCTCAGCCGCCTCTGCTCCCGGCGCGATCCTGTACCACCTCCAGCACATCGTGCCTTCGCTGTGGCCGCAGGTATCGATCCAGTTGGGGTGACCGGGATCGGAATGGGCCACGATCACTCTCACGCTGCCATCCGGCTCATACACCGCCGAGGATTTATTGATACTGACATGAAAATACCGGTAGTCCAACGACTCCATCCAGTAATTATTGAGCTGGAAGTTCCAGGAATCGCAGTCGGGTGGTTTCACCCGGATTTCCAGCGCTTCGTCCGGGCCCAGCTTCCAGTAACTGTGATAATAGATGATGTTTTTGTCGCCGCCGGCTGCATTGGAAACTTCAGGGCTGAACAGGGGCAGCCTGTTCGTATGATCCTGAAACCCTTTGGCCCATCGGGCGAACAGCATGGAGGCACCTGCCACAAAGAAGGAAGCGGTTTTGAGCCCTTCGTCGATCATGGCGGGAGTGACCGGGTCGGGGGCCGTCCTTTCGTCCAGGTTGCGGATCTGCACCTCTGCGGGGATCTCCTTCGACCGGTCATAAAAAGTCTGCCTGACCATCACCAGGCTGGAATCGTCTTCAATTTTCAGCCAGTTCCTGCCTCTTCTTTCCTTGCTCAGGACGATAGTAAATGCACCATCCGCATCATAGTGAATATCCGTATGGTCCAGCTGTCCGCAGGGAGCCAGTCCGCCGGTGGATCCGTAATTGCCGTTCTGGGTAAAGAACCCCAGGTAGTGGACCGTGTTCCTTTTCCCCGTGATCTCATATTCATATTTCCCGCTGATCTGGGCATTGAAATAGTAATTGTCGGGGTTATCGGCACCCATTTTCACCGTTTCATGGACCATCCGGCGGAACACCGGGAAAGCCGGGTCGCTGTATTCGACGAAGGCCTCCAGTCCTCCCCGCACCAGTCGGGTCAGGTACCGCATCCCTTCCGCCTGCTGGAAAGGATCGAGGGGAGCGCCCGGGTAATGCAGGACCGCTCCGGCGGTTTTCAGGCGGTCGCAGAATTCCTCCCAGGCTTTACCCGAAGTGATCCGTTCCACCCGGATATCGGCGGGGGTTTTGCCTTTGATGCGGAGGAGGAATTTTTGCCAGAGCCTGAGGAGGCGAAGGAAGAAGAAAAGCAATTTCTCCATTAAAAATGTTTACTGTATTATTGCAGTCAACGGGAAAGACAGGCAAAAATATAAAAATCATGAATAACTTTCACGACCGGTACGGGACCCATGCTTTCATTGCGGGATCGGCCGAAGGGATCGGCGCCGCCTTTGCAGCGGCGCTGGCGGCAAAGGAGATGAACCTGGTGCTGGCCGACCGGGATGAGACTGCCCTTTCATCCTTCATTCATGACCTGCAGAAAAAACATGCCGTTGAGATCACCCCGCTGATCGTCGACCTCGGGGAGCCGGATGCCTGGAAAACCTGTGGGGAAATGATCCGGGAAAAAGGATGCCGGCTGATGGTGTATAATACCGCCTTCAGCATCGTGCGGCCGTTCAGTGCTCTTTCCCATGAGGAGCTGGATCTTTTTCTCTCGGTCAATAACCGGACGATGCTGCATCTCGTTCATGATTTTATAAGCCAGCTGAAAACCCGGAAGGAGAGTGGCGGGATCCTCCTGATGTCGTCACTGGCAGGACTGGTAGGACCCCGGCTTGTGGCGCCGTATGCCGGAACAAAGGGGTTCATCAACCTCCTGGGGGAAGCCCTGTACCATGAATTAAAACAGGACCACATCGATCTCACGGTCTGCTGTGCCGGGACCACGTCCACCCCGACCTGGCAGGCCTCCAGGCCCGATCTGAGCAGGCTGAACCCCGGGGTGATGGAACCCGGAAAAGTAGCGGAATATGCGATCAGGAACCTGGGCAGAAAGAACCGCTGCATCCCGGGGTGGAAGAACCGGATACAGTACTTTATGCTCACTCACCTGCTACCGAGAAGTATAGCTGCTTCGATCGTGAGCAATGCAATGGGGAAGCTGTACGGCAGGCAAATGTGACGGAGGCATCCCTGCCTGCGGCAGGCAGGCACCTGCCATTAAAAAAGTTGCTATAGGCAATCTGTAATCCGTAATCCGTAATCCGTAATCCATAATCCATAATCCATAATCCGTAATCCGTAATCCATAATCCGTAATTAATCTTTAATGCACCGGACAGAGATTGCATTCTCCCGGTACGACGGATATCGCGACACGCTCGGATCCGGATCATTCATCCCGTGCGCCCAGGCCTTATCACTACCCCATTTCGTGGAAGACCAGAAAAATGCGGCAAAGCCATTATAATCCCAGGTTTTATTGAATTCCTTCGCACCCGTGAGCAAAGCATTGAATCCGGAGTAACCTGAATATTTCAGCGGACTGCCTGCAAAACCACTATTGATATATACCGAAAAGAGGAGGTTCCAGTCCGCTTCGGTAGGGACATGCCAGGCCGGGAGACAGAGACCCTGCAGGCCGGGCGTGTCATCGTACCTCATTAATTCGTCCCACTGGTAGCAGGCAGTTCCCAGTTGGCAGTTGGCAGGGAGGTCGTTGTAACAGTACTTTTCCGGGGTGCAGTTATCGCGCTGGTGCTGGGAGCTGGCTATCGGCATGCCGTAATCCAGGTTGGCGGCCATCCAGCATTGCGTTCCGATCTGGACGGTCGGATAGGTTTTCCCGTCTCGTATATCGGTTACCGGGGAACCGCAATTTACCATTGACAATTGACTATTGACTATTGACAATTGGGCCTGATC
>DATJQF010000004.1:0-4118 GCA_035505995.1 Bacteroidales bacterium | reverse complement strand
CGACCACAAATCTGAAATGCTCGTAAAGCTCTGCCGCATCCTCCGGTAATAAAACCTCCTCTTCCATGGATCAGGGATTCCTTGCCGGCTTACCGGGTGATCACCAGCTTCCCGGCATAACGGCTGTTCCCGTCCGGGCTTTTGATATGTACCACATAGAGACCGGGCGCCAGCCGGGAGACGTCCAGCAGACCGGTAAATGCATCCGACCGGACCACGGATCCATACAGGTTGCTGACCTCTACCGTCCAGGCTTCCGTCGGGACAGAGCCGCCGGTCCCGGTCACCCCGACATGGACCGTCCCGGCCGGGCTTGGGTTCGGATAGATCACCAGCTTTCCGGGAGTGTCCTGGGGTCCGGCTTCCGGGATCCCGGTGGGGATTGGCTTGCCGACATAGGGACGCATCAGCAGCGATCCGGAAAAGGCGGAAGCCTGCCACTGGCCGGTCACGTTGAAATAGAGATTCTTCGAGGCATCGTCGTACCGGTCGAACCCGATATTCAGGTTATCGTCGGTGGTCTGGATCGTGCCGATATAAAAATCCCCGGTGATGCGCAGGGGGATCTCCAGGTGGTACATGTAAAATTTGTTCAGCGTATCGGTGTAAGTGGGATAGGCCAGGCGGGAATAGATCGTATCTCCCGGCTTGCCGCTGTTGTCGTTCCAGACCGTCAGGTAAAAATATTGCTGGTTGACATGACCCAGCGTCCGGTTGAAAAAGATATTGATCGCCCGCAGGGTGTCGGGAGAAAGGTTCAGATGAAAGCGCAGGGCCATCATGCCTCCAGTACCCCTGAGCCCGTAGCCGGCTTCCGGGGATCCGTCGTCGTAAGCGTAATAATTATAAAGGTGCTGCGTGGCCGTGATCGTATCGCCGTAAGCGGTTCCACCGTCCAGGCTGCGGATGTGGTGGGTGATCGAGAAGGAGGCGCTGTCGGCCGGCACCACCGGCAGCAGGAACGATACCGGCGGATGAGCGTATGGGATGTAGGTGACATACCCGAACTGGTAGAAGGGTTGGACGACATGCTGCCCGCCGTCATAAGTCTTGAAGAAGGAGCCGGTCTGGCTGCTGATGGAATACCCGTAGTCGCAGTTATGATTGCTGATATCGCGGTTGCTCATGAGCAGGTCGAGGGTGTCGGCCATCTCGTTGGTCGGGTCGTCGCAGTATTGCCTGTACGGCATGGAGGTATAATCCTTCAGCATCGAAGGGACCCGGTCGATGAAGCGGATCTCCGGCCGTATCGTATCATGGACGTTCCGGCCTTTATCCAGGTAGATATTATCCACGTTCCACTCGTCGCAGTTGCTTTGCCAGCTCGGAAGGGCGCTGCTGGCCAGGCTTACATAATTAAAGAACTGGAACCGGAATTCCTTTTTAAAGAACCTCGGATCCCGGATGGGGATCATCACCTGCTTGAAATAGGTGTTGTTCTTCACGATGAAGGTATCGAGCGGCATGCCGGTTGAGGACCATACCCACTGCCACCGGTCGGGGATGGGGATGGTGTCGGTGGGAGTGATGCTGTCGTGCGCCTGGGAGACCAGGAAATGCAGCACCAGCGAATCGGTATTGTTGGGATCGAGCCCCCTTCCCTGCGGCTGGTAATAGAAGCTCAGGTACACGGAATCGGCCGGGGTCAGGGCTTTGGGAGACGGATCGAAAACGGAATCCAGCCGGATGAACCGGGAGGTCAGGTGGTCGGCGATGAAGGTCTGCGGACCGGGGACCGCCTCCGGGTACATATTGCCCGAATCGGTCACTGCATCGAAGGTCACTGCCCCGATATTGGGCGGGAAGACCGGGAAATCGGTATTGACGTATGTGTCGAAATCGATCCACCGCAGCGGCGAGGGATACACTCCGCCTTTGGAGAAGTCGTCGAAGAACGGCATCGTTATAGGTATCGTATCTTCCCCGGCAGAGGCCGACTTCAGCATCTTCAGCTCCCGGGATCTTTCCTGCACCACCGGGTTGAACTGCAGTCCGGTGAGGACCTCCTGTCCGGAGGAAAAAGCAACGCTGAAAAATAACGCGACGGTAAATAGAATTCTGGGCATTCCTGATAATTACGGATTAGGGATTACGGATTACGGATTACGAATTAATATTATGTTACACCAATTACGCCAATCTAACCAAAACCACTAACTTCACTATCTCCACTATTCCAATTACATGCTGTCCTTCTCCGCCGAATCCTGCGTCGCCGGCACCGTAGCATGACCTTGTGCGCCCATGCCTACGGTCAGGTCGATACGCGAGCCTTTGTCGATCCTTGTTCCCGGCGCGATCACTTTCCCTTCGAACATCTGCTGCTGCACTGCGTCGTCATCGAAAGCGGGAATGTAGAGGATCTTCCCGACTTTCAGTCCCAGGCTCTGCAGCGTACCGACGGCCTGCCGCAGGGAGAGGTTCTTCAGGTCGGGCAGGGTGGTCTTCTCGGGCAGGAACGATACGATGGTCAGGTAGATCATCCGGCCCTCCTTTACCTTCGAATCCGGGTAAGGGTCCTGGTGAAGGATGGTCCCTTTTGCACGGGTGTTGTCGAACACCGAATCCACCACTTCGAACCCGAATTTCCTGTAATCGTCGGAGGCGGTCACCTGCTCGAGGGTCTGACCCGTGAAATCCGGGACGGAGTAATAATCGTTATGCCGGGTGTAGAACTTCAGGATAATAAGGATGAGCCAGATGACGGCCGCTCCGGCGACAATCACCCCGGCCAGGTGCTTCAGGAATCTTCTTGAGGCAAGAAACCGGAAAAAATCCATCCGTTGGTTTTTAGGTTAACCTGAAATCCTTTGAATTATTGTATCCTGCAACAAACCTACGGCAAAAACCCGAATAATGCAAAGCATGACAGACATCGGGTGGTGGGTGCAGGAGGCAGGGTCTTTTAATAAATCGGCGAGGATCCGGAAATATCCGCGTCATCCGCGTGCGATTAACATCTGCCTGAATCCAAAAAAAATGACCCTGCATACATTTATTGTATTTTTGTTCCGGCTGATTTGATAGTATGCTGAATGTAGCGATCATTGCCGGCGGCGACTCCGGCGAGTATGACGTTTCGATCCGCAGCGGGCGGCTGGTGGAGAAGCATCTCGACCGCAAAAAATACGCTCCCTGGTTCATCGAGGTCCGGAACGGCAGCTTCTCGATCCAGGCACTGGGCAAGACGCTCGGGCTCGACAAGAACGATTTCACGCTTTCGCTGGAAGGCCGGAAGATCCGCTTCGACGTCGTCTTCAACGCTATCCACGGTACACCCGGAGAGGACGGCAAGCTGCAGGGCTATTTCGACCTGCTGAAGATCCCCTATACCTCCTGCGGCGTCACCACTTCAGCGCTTTCCTTCAACAAGCATTTCTGCAAATCGGTGGTGGCCTCTTACGGGGTGCTGACCCCCCAGGCGGTCCATCTTTTCCGCCATACCCCGGAACCTGCCAGGCTGATCGGGGAGGGACTGAAGATGCCGGTCTTCATCAAGCCCAACAACGGCGGCTCGAGCGTGGGAATGTCGAAGGTGAAGGATCCCGGAGAGCTGGATGCAGCCATTAAATTAGCCTTCCACGAGGACAGCGAGATCCTGGCCGAAGAGTTCATTTCGGGCCGGGAACTGACCTGCGGGGTGCTGCGCTCGAAGGGGGAGATCATCGCTTTCCCGGTGACGGAGATCATCTCCAGGAAGGAGTTCTTCGATTATGAAGCGAAGTACCAGGAGGGGATGGCCAGCGAGGTGGTGCCGGCCGAGGTTCCGGAGCCGGTGTCGCAGGAATGCCGCACGCTGTCCTCCATGCTCTATGACCGTCTGAACTGCAAGGGCGTAGTTCGGTTCGATTACATCTACGACGGCAAGAACTTCTGGTTCCTCGAAGTGAACACGGTGCCGGGGATGTCGGAGCAGAGCATCGTCCCCAAGATGGCGCGAGCTCATGGCTGGACGCTGGAGGAGCTTTTCTCAAAACTGATCGAGGAAGCGATGAGGGAATAATTGGAAGAATTTATTTCACCACAGATTCTGCAGATTTTCACCGATTTAGCACAGAATAATGTGTTTCTTAAAATCATCCTATGACGGACCTGCTGTGCGCAACCAATAACCCCCA
>DATJQF010000003.1:0-19700 GCA_035505995.1 Bacteroidales bacterium | reverse complement strand
CGGCCGAGATGATCTTGGTGATATCGTTGATCAGGCCCAGCTTGTCGATCCCGGTGATCCGGATCCCCGTGAGGAAGGAAACCGCATCCTTGTTGTTCCAGGTGATCTTCACCAGCCGGTTCCCGAAGCTCGAAGCCAGCTCGATGGCTTTGGGGCATCGCGTCCGGTGGATCTGGATCGGGAGGTGCTCCGAAAGGATCAGCCCGATGATATCATCGCCCGGGATGGGGTTGCAGCAGGGAGAGATATCGTATCCCAGCTTCCCGGCCTGACCGGCTGCAATTTTTTCCAGCCCTTCGATCCCCTGCATGAACATCCCGTTGGCATCCGCCCCGTCCACTTCGTCCGGCTTCTCCTTCCGGCGTCGCACCCCGATGAAGCTCAGCCACCCGGAACGGCCGTCGGACGAGGCAAAATGCTTGACTTCTTTGGTTCCGATCTTATCATGGGCCACCGAATGATAAAGGTCGAGCAGCGTCTGAAAATGATGGGCCGACATGAATTTCCGGATATTCTCCGTGGAGAATTCCAGCCCTGCCTGCTGGAAGGCTTTTTCCAGCTTCTCTTTGCCGGCCTTGAAATATTTCTTCTTTTCCCGCTTCAGTCCCATTTTGACGCTGGACCGGGCCCGGGTGGTCACCACATAGTTAAGCCACTCCTCTTTCGGGGTTTGCTTGCGGGAAGTAATGATCTCGATCTGCTCCCCGTTCTTGAGCGCATAATTGATCGGGACGAGCTTCTTATCCACTTTGGCTCCGATGCACGTATGGCCGATCTCCGTATGAATGGCATAGGCAAAGTCCAGCACGGTGGAGTTGGCGGGCAGGGTCCGGAGCTCTCCCTGCGGGGTGAAGACCGAGATCTCATCCAGGAAGAAATAGCCTTTCACATCGTCGATGAACGACAGGGCGTCCGCATCCGGGCTTTCGATCATCTCCCGGATCCGGTCCAGCCAGTTGTCGAGCTGGCTGTTGAGCTTCATCGATTCCTTGTATTTCCAGTGCGCGGCATAGCCTTTTTCAGCGATCTCGTCCATGCGCTTCGAGCGGATCTGGATCTCCACCCACTGTCCGTTGTGGCTCATCACCGTAGTATGCAGGGCTTCGTACCCGTTGGCCTTGGGGATCGAGATCCAGTCGCGCAGCCGGTCCATATTGGGCCGGTAAAAATCGGTGATGATGGAATACACTTTCCAGCAATCGGCTTTTTCCGATTCGAGGGGGGTGTCGATGATGATCCGGATGGCGAAGATGTCGAACACCTCTTCAAAGGGGATCTCCTTGGTCTTCATCTTCTCCCAGATGGAATAGACTGATTTTTCCCTTCCCGACACGGCATACCGGATATCCTGTTCGTCAAACACCTTGCTGACGGGAGCCATGAACCGGTTGATGAAGCGCGTCCTGCCGCGGGCGGATTCGCTCAGCTTGCGCCGGATCGTCTCATACACTTCCGGCTCCATGTATTTCAGGGCCAGGTCCTGCAGCTCGCTTTTGATGGCATGCAGTCCCAGCCGGTGCGCCAGGGGGGCATACAGGTAGATGGTCTCTGAGGCGATCTTCAGCTGCTTTTCCCGCGCGATGGCATCCAGGGTGCGCATGTTGTGCAGGCGGTCGGCCAGCTTGATGAGGATCACGCGAACGTCGTCCGACAACGTCAGTAATATCTTCTTGAAGTTCTCCGCCTGGATCGAGGCCGTTTTCTGGTCGAAGATCCCCTTGATCTTGGTCAGGCCGTCGATGATGGAAGCCACCTTGTCGCCAAACAGTCCGCGGATGTCCTCCAGGGTGAATTCGGTATCTTCCACCACGTCATGCAGCAGGGCGCAGATGACCGAGGTGGTGCCGAGCCCGATCTCTCCCGCCGCGATGGTCGCTACGCCCAGCGGATGGTAAATGTAAGGCTCCCCGCTCTTGCGGCGCATATCCTTATGGGCTTCCACCGCCACGCTGAAGGCTTTCCGGACCCTCTTTTTATCTTCCGGCGACTTGGGCACATAAACCTTCAGGAGCTCGCGATACCTTTTCAGGATCTCTTTTTTTTCCTCTTCCAGACTGACCGTTTGCATGATCTTGTATCCGGGGTATGCTCTCCTGCAAAGTTACGATTAAATTTAGAACGGATTGAAATAATGCCGGGCAGGAAAGCTCGGGTGAAAATGATTACTTTTGAGTGGCATTTTTACTGCACCGGGAATATGATGTTTTTTATACCCAAAAAGAACCTTCTGTTTTTCCTGTCTGTTATCTCCTGCATCATCATTTCTCCCTCCTCCCTCTTCGCCACCCACCAGCGCGCCGCCGAGATCATGTTCCACCGGGTTTCCGGGAATACCTATCATATCACGCTGATCTCCTATACCTATACTCCGAGCCCGGCCAATGCCTACCGGGATTACCTGACCATAAACTGGGGCGACGGAGCCACCAGCCAGATCCACCGCGAGCAGGAAACCTATCTCCCGAACGACATCACCTTTAACCGGTACGAAGGGGAGCACACCTATGCCGGACCGGGCACTTTCATCATTTCCTGCGAAGACCCCAACCGGAACGGGGGCATCCTGAACATCCCGAATTCGATCAACACCCCGATGTTCATCTATTCCGAGCTGGTCATCAACCCGTTCCTCGGCTACGACAATTCCCCCATCCTGCTGATCCCGCCGGTTGATAACGCCTGCGTGGACCAGCCTTTCTACCACAACCCGGGCGCATATGACCCCGACGGGGACAGCCTCTCCTACCGGCTGGTCACCTGCCTCGGTGCGCAAGGGCAGCCGATCCCGGGTTACACCCTGCCACCGGCTACGCATACGATCCACCTGGATTCCATCACCGGGGATTTTTTCTGGGACAGTCCCCCGCAACAGGGTGAATATAACATCGCCATCCTGATCGAAGAGTGGCGAAACGGCATTAAAATCGGCAGTGTCGAGCGCGATATGCAGATCATCGTCATCGCTTGCGATGATCACCCGCCGGTGGTAGTGACGCCGGACGATACCTGCATCGAAGCCGGCCAGACGCTTGGTTTTAGCGTAAGCGCCTATGACCCCGACAGCCTGGATCAGGTAACCCTGTCCGGAAGCGGACAGCCTCTCTTGCTTACCGATCACCCTGCCTCGCTGGTGCCGAATCCCGCCATCGGCATAGGACATACCCAGTCGGTGTTCACCTGGCCTACCGCGTGCAGCGAAGTCCTGGAACAGCCTTACCGGATGTACTTCAAGGCGGAGGACAATGCTTCCCCCGTTCACCTGGTCAGCTTCAAGACGATGGACATCCGGGTGGTCGGCCCGCCCCCGGAAAACCTGACGGCCACTCCCCTGGGGACCAGCATCACGCTGCACTGGGATGATTACATCTGCCAGAACGCCTCCGGATTCTATATCTACCGGCACGTGGATTCCACCGGATACGTGCCCGGGTACTGCCAGACCGGCGTGCCGCCTTACCTTGGCTATCAGCGGATCGCTGAGCTCGACGGGCTGTCGCAAACTTTCTATACCGATGATAACGCCGGGGCCGGATTGGTGCAGGGGGTCAAATACTGCTACCTGGTAGTGGCTTTCTACCCCGATAAAGCGCTCAGCCTTGCTTCCAACGAAGCCTGTGCCCACCTTAAAAAGGATGTGGCGGTGATCACGAATGTCAGCGTGAGGACCACCGCCGGAACGGACGGTTCGATGTATGTGGCGTGGTCGAAACCGACGGAGATCGATTCCTCGATCGCTCCCGGTCCCTACAAATATTTGATCTACCGCTCGATACCGACCAACCCGGGGCAATTCATGGCTATCGATTCCATGCCCGGATTGAACGATACCATCTATGTGGATACCTTCCTGAATACCCAGACCTATCCCTACAAATACCGGATCGACCTTTACAACCTCACTCCCGGGAACCGGTTCCTGATCGGGGAATCACAGGTGGCCTCTTCGGTTTTCCTGACGCTCTTCCCCACCGATAAGCGGATGCGGATGTACTGGAATAACAATGTGCCCTGGACCAATACCCGGTTCGACATCTACCGGAAAGACCCCGGTTCGTCAACCTATGATTCCGTCGGGACCAGCCCGGTGCCCCATTTCATAGATCACGGACTGGTCAACGGGGAGGAATATTGCTATTTTATAAAGACCTGGGGTGCCTATTCCGCCACGGGATTTATATTCCCGATCCTCAACTGGTCGCAGACCACCTGCGCGGTTCCCGTCGATAATGTCCCCCCCTGTAAGCCGGTCCTGCATGTGAAGACCGACTGCGACAAGCAGCAGAACCTGCTGTCGTGGATCAATCCCGGCGACACCTGCTCCCCGGATATTGCCAAATACTACATCTACTACACCTCCCTGGAGAACAGCGACCTGGTGCTGATCGATTCGGTGCTGAATGCGTCCGACACCAGCTACACGCACGACAAGGTGGTAGGATGCTACGCGATCCGGGCCGTCGATTCGGTTGGCAATATCAGCGACTTCAGCGATACCGTGTGCGTGGACTATACCGCCTGCTCCATCTATGATATCCCGAATGTTTTCACCCCCAACGGCGACAACGTGAATGACCTTCTGGTCCCTAGGAAAAAAGTGGCGGTGGATCATATCAGCCTGGTGATCTTCGACCGGTGGGGCAAGAAAGTATATGAGACGACCGATCCCGATATCAACTGGAACGGGGATGACATGACGACCCACCAGCCGTGCAGCGACGGGGTCTATTTCTACGTATGCGACGTGTATGAGATCACCCTCCAGGGCCCGTTGTTGAGAACCCTTAAGGGCTCCGTCACCATCCTCCGATAAATCAAGGGTTTTCTTACCTTTGCCGCCGTGAAGCAAATACGGAATTTTTGCATCATTGCCCACATCGACCACGGGAAATCCACGCTGGCCGACCGTTTGCTGGAGTATACCCACACGGTCTCGGAACGGGATTTCCAGGAACAGGTGCTGGACGACATGGACCTGGAACGGGAACGGGGCATCACCATCAAGAGCCACGCGATCCAGATGTTGCTTCCAAAGGAGAAGGAAAACTATACCCTGAACCTGATCGACACGCCGGGGCACGTCGATTTTTCGTACGAAGTCTCCCGCGCCATCGCCGCGTGCGAAGGGGCGCTGCTGGTCATCGACGCCACGCAGGGCATCCAGGCGCAGACCATTTCGAACCTTTACCTGGCCATCGACCATAACCTCGCGATCATCCCCGTGCTCAACAAGATCGACATGGAGAACGCCATGGTCGAGGAGGTGAAGGACCAGATCATCGACCTGCTCGGCTGCGACCGGGAGGAGATCATCGAAGCAAGCGCGAAGATGGGATACGGCGTGGAAGAGATCCTGGAGGCGATCATCTCCCGGATCCCGCCGCCGAAAGGAGATGCCCGCGCACCGTTGCAGGCATTGATCTTCGATTCGGTCTTCAACTCCTACCGCGGCATCATCGCGTACTTCCGGATCATGAACGGGACGATCCGCAAAGGCGATCATGTGAAGTTCGTGAATACCGGCAAGGAATACCATGCCGACGAGATCGGGATCCTCGGGATGAAGCCGGAACCCCGGGAAGTCCTGGAAGCCGGCGATGTAGGATATATCATTTCCGGGATCAAGCTCAGCCGGGAAGTGCAGGTGGGCGACACCATCACCCATGTGGAACATCCCTGCGACAAGGCCATTGAAGGGTTCCTGCCGGTCAAGCCGATGGTCTTTGCCGGAATCTACCCGGTGGATGCCGACGATTACGAGGTCCTGCGCGATTCGCTGGAGAAGCTGCGGCTGAATGACGCCTCGCTCTCCTTTGAGCCGGAATCTTCTGCCGCGCTGGGATTCGGTTTCCGCTGCGGGTTCCTCGGGCTGCTGCACATGGAGATCATCCAGGAGCGGCTCGACCGGGAATTCGACATGGACGTGATCACTACCGTGCCCAACGTTTCCTACCGGGTCTTCACCACCCGGGCCGAGGTGATCGAAGTGCACAATCCTTCCGGGATGCCGCCCGTCACAACGATCGACCATATCGAAGAGCCGTATATCACTGCCAATATCATCACCCGGTCGGAATATGTCGGCTCGATCATGACGCTCTGCATTGAGAAAAGAGGCGTCCTCAAAAACCAGGTGTACCTGACCACCGACCGCATCGAGATCACCGTGGAGCTGCCGCTGGGCGAGATCGTCTTCGATTTCTACGACCGGCTGAAGAGCATCTCCAAGGGATATGCCTCGTTCGATTACTTTATCTCCGGGCACCAGCCCGCCGACCTGATCAAGCTCGACATCCTGCTGAACGGGGATCCGGTGGACGCCCTGTCCACGCTGCTGCACCGGGACCATGCCTACGAGTTCGGAAGGAAATTCTGCCTGAAGCTGAAGGAATTCATTCCGAGGCAACAGTTCGAAGTAGCCATCCAGGCGGCCATCGGCGCGAAGATCATTGCCCGGGAGACCGTAAAGGCCGTGCGGAAGGACGTGACGGCCAAATGCTACGGCGGCGATATCACGCGGAAAAGGAAATTGCTCGAGAAGCAGAAAAAGGGCAAGAAGCGCATGCGCCAGATCGGCAATGTGGAAGTCCCCCAGAAGGCTTTCCTGGCCGTGCTGAAGCTGGGCTCCTGACGCCCGGATCTTTTTTGTAACATTTCATTAATTCCTTCGTCTTTTATTAAATATTCATCCATCAATATTCCGGCTATGAAGACTTTTATGAGAGTTACCGGCATCGTCATGCTGGCGATGCTTTTATTATGTGCTGCCAACGGACTTTACGCACAGGAAGAAGGGAAGACTGAAGGGAACAAAGGACACCATCACAACGTGTATGACATGCACGGCGTAAAGGTCGAGCAGATGGGCGGCGATTCCACGGTCATTACGATCCATAACAAGGACTGGGACTGGGGTCAATGCCCGATGTCGCACCCCTTCCGCAATCACTGGAAAAAATACAATGGCCACTGGGCCGGCGTGGATTTCGGATGGAACGGCTATGTGGATCAGAATTTCAAAATGTCGTTCGACAAGGATCCCTATCTGAATATGAACGTCGCCCGCTCGCTGATGGTCAACCTGAATCCTTTTGAGCTGAACCTGAACCTGTGCCATCAGCATTTCGGCTTTACCACGGGACTGGGCTTCCAGCTGAGCAACTACTATTTTACGGACAACTACAAGATGCTGGGGGATTCCACGGCGCTGGTCGCCTATCGCATTTACAATGAGAAGGGCAACCCGGTGGACCTGAAGGTGAACAAGCTCTTCACCGCCTGGCTGACCCTGCCGATCCTCTTCGAATACCAGACGAACGCAAAGATGAGGATGAACAGCTTCCACATTACGCTCGGCGTGATCGGGGGATTGCGGATCGGGTCCTATACCAAGCAGACCTTTGATACCTGGAACCAGTTCTATTACCTGAAGGATAACAAAGGGAATGATATCGCCTCCTTCTATACCGACAACAAATTTGTGAGGGATCACGGACCGTTTCACCAGAACGATTTCAAGCTGGATGCCACGGCCCGGATCGGATGGTCGTTCCTGAATTTCTTCGCTACCTACTCGATCACTCCCATGTTCGTGAAGGACGATGGGCCGGTCGTATATCCCTGGACGCTGGGGATCACGCTGATCGGGTGGTGATGTCAACTTCGGACTTCAGACTGCAGACTTGGAGGTGCCTCCATCGTCAAAGGAATAAACATTCTTTGAACAGTCGAATAACGATCAACGAATCATGAACTTCGAAGAGGTGCGGGACCGGGGCAATGCCTCTATGCATCCCAAGACCCGTGCCTTTTCATGATTCAATATTCGTTGATCAATATTCCCCTGTTCAAACGACCTCCACCATTACTCCCTGATCGATCTTCAGCCCCAGGAGACTTGATGCTTTTCCCTGGTTGATGGCGATCTCGAGGTGACCGGTGGCGCTGAACAGGGCCAGCATCTCCCCTTCCACGACATCCTTGTACGAACGGCTGATCTCCGTGATGCGGTAAGACGCGGAGCGGAAGAGGATGGCGAATTTCTTTCCTTTCGTGAAGGAGCGGAACAGCGGCTCGTGGATGTTGGTAAAGGCGTTTTCGTAATTATCCACGTAGATCACTTTCCCTTTGATGAGGTTGCCGTCGATGACCGGCACGAACGACATCTTCTTCAGGATCGATTTCTTGGCATGGCCGAGCTCCGAAACCGGCTTTCCCTCCGCCAGGTGGCAGGCGACCTTTACGAATACGTCGCGTGCGGAAAAAGTGAAGTAATCCGAATCCTGCAGTACTTCCAGCTCGATGACCTGTTCCGGCTCCTCGTCGAAGATCAGCGAGAAGAGCCCGTTATCCGCGCCGATGAAATAATGACCGTCGTGAACGACGAGGGTATGCGGGGTGTCGATGGAAGCGTCGGTATTGAGGCCCAGGATATGGATGGTCCCCCTGGGAAAGTTCTTATAGGAATTCCGGATGATGAATGCGGCCTGGTTCAGGTCGAAGACCGGGATGGAGTGGGTGATGTCGACCACGCGGGCGTCAGGGAGCTGGCTGAAGATGGCACCTTTGACGGCCCCCAGGTAATGATCCTTCGTCCCCCAGTCGCTGGTCAGCGTGATGATCGCCATGTATAAAAATGAAGTAAATTTGTACGATCAAAGGTAAAATTAAATTTTTTTCATGGGCGAAAAAATTATCAGTATCGAGTCGCACCATCCGCTGGATGTCTTCGGCGCCAACGATCAGAACCTCGAGCTCGTCCGTACCTTCTTCCCAAAACTGAAAATCATTTCCCGTGACAATTTCATCAAAGCGATGGGCGAAGAGTCGGAATTGCTGGAGTTCGAGCAAAAGTTCATCCTGCTGCTCCTGCACCTGGAGAAGTTCGGCAGGCTCAGTCAGGATGACATCCGGCAACTGCTGGGGAACGAAGTTTCCGAGATGCCCGAGTCTTCCAAAGGGTCGAATGACATCCTGGTGCATGGCCGCAACGGCATGCTGATCCGTGCCCGGACAGTGAACCAGAGGCGGATGGTGACCAGCATGGAGTCGAACGACCTGGTCTTCGCCATCGGACCGGCCGGGACCGGAAAGACCTATACCGCCGTAGCGCTTGCCGTCCGCGCCCTCAAGAACAAGGAGATCCAGCGGATCATCCTCACACGACCGGCGGTGGAGGCCGGGGAGAGTCTCGGGTTCCTTCCGGGCGACCTGAAAGAAAAACTCGATCCCTACCTGCAGCCCTTGTATGACGCACTCCGCGACATGCTCCCGGCGCAAAAGCTGCTCTCCTATATCGAGGACGGCACGATCGAGGTGGCCCCGCTCGCCTTCATGCGCGGCCGCACGCTGAACAATGCCTTCGCGATCCTCGATGAAGCCCAGAACACCACTCCCATGCAGCTGAAAATGTTCCTGACCCGCATGGGGACCTACGCAAAATTTTTAGTGACGGGCGACATCACCCAGGTGGACCTTCCCCGGCAGCAGGTGTCGGGATTGATCCATGTCCAGGGGATCCTGAAGGATATCCCGGGGATCGACTTTGTGTACCTGGATCACAATGATGTGATACGGCATAAGCTGGTGGTGAAGATCATTGAAGCCTATTCCGAGGGGAAATGAAATGGCACCACGGTTCTTTCTCTATATTTGTATAAAATATCCACCCTATGGCAAACGTCATTACCAAAACGAATTTTTCCTTCCCGGGACAGAAAAGCTTGTATGTCGGGAAAGTGCGGGATGTATATAATATTGACGACCGGTTCCTGGTCATGGTGGCCACCGACCGGATCTCAGCGTTCGATGTGGTGCTGCCCCGCGGGATCCCTTACAAGGGACAGGTATTGAACCAGATCGCAGCTCGTTTTCTCGACGCCACCGCCGATATCTGCCCGAACTGGAAGATCGCCAGCCCGGATCCGATGGTGACCATCGGCAGGTTCTGCAAGCCTTTCCCGGTGGAGATGATCATCCGCGGATACCTGACCGGCAGCTCCTGGAGGACCTATAAGACCGGGAAGCGGGATATCTGCGGCGTGCCGGTGCCCGACGGGATGAAAGAGCACGAGCGGTTCCCCCACCCGATCGTAACGCCGACCACCAAAGCCGTGGAAGGGCATGACGAGGATATCACCCGGGAGGAGATCATAGGAAGCGGGCTTATTGCAAAGGAAGATTATGAGATCCTGGAGAAATACACGCTGGGTCTGTTTAACCGGGGCACCGAGATGGCTGCCAAAAAAGGGTTGATCCTGGTGGATACCAAATATGAATTCGGCAAGGGAGCCGACGGCAGGATCTACCTGATCGATGAGATCCATACCCCCGACTCTTCCCGCTATTTTTACCTGGACGGTTACGAGGAACGGCAGGCGAAAGGCGAGGCGCAGATCCAGCTCTCCAAGGAATTTGTGCGCGAATGGCTGATCGCCAACGGTTTCATGGGAAAGGAAGGACAAAAGGTCCCCGAGATGACCGACGAATTCGTCAGCCAGATCTCCGAACGGTATATCGAGCTGTACGAACGCATCACCGGGGAAAAATTCCATCGCTCGGATGTTTCCTCCGTAATGTCGCGGGTGGAATGCAACATCAACGCCTGGCTCAAAAAAAATTCGTAATCCGTAATTGGTTTTGATCCCTTTCTCGCCACCCCATATTGACCAGAAGATCATCGATGCCGTAGCCGCGGTGCTGAGGTCGGGATGGATCACGACCGGTCCGAAAACGAGGGAATTCGAGCAAAAGCTTACGGAGTACGGGGGACAGCGTGCCACTCTTTGCGTGAGTTCCGCCACCGGCGGACTGGAACTGGTGCTCCGGTGGTTTGGCGTGCAGCCGGGCGACGAGGTGATCGTGCCTGCCTACACCTATGCCGCCACCGCCAATGTGGTAGTCCATTGCGGGGCGAAGGTGGTGTTCGTCGATTCGGGAGAGGATTTCAATACTACCGCTGCTCTTATCTCGAAAGCGATCACCCCGAAGACCAAGGTCATCCTTCCCGTGGATCTCGGCGGGTATCCCTGCGACTACGATGAGATCAACCGGCTCGTGGAAAGAAAGGATATCAGCCGGCTGTTCCGGCCGGGAACCCCGGAGCAGCAGCAACTGGGCCGGATCCTGGTCCTCTCCGATGCCGCACATTCGCTGGGAGCCTGGTACAAAGGGAAGCATACGGGAAACCTGACGGATATCTCCGTGTACTCCTTTCATGCGGTGAAAAACCTGACGACGGCCGAAGGAGGCGCCATCTGCTTCAACCTGCCGGCTCCTTTCGATAATGCAGCTATCTGTGAATCTTTCCGGGTGAAAATGCTGCATGGCCAGACCAAGGATGCGCTGTCCAAGCTTCAGGGAAGCAGCTGGAAATATGATATCACGGAGCCGGGTTATAAATACAACCTGACGGATCTGCAGGCCGTTATCGGTCTCGTTGAGCTGGAACGGTACGACCGGGAAGTGCTGCCCCGGAGAAAAAAAATATTTGATGCGTATGCCCGCGGATTCGCGGAGAAGACCTGGGCGCAGATCCCGGTTTATGAGCAGGCGGATAAAACATCGTCCTATCATGTTTTCCTGCTGCGGATCCGGGGGGTCACGGAGAGCCAAAGGGACCGGATCATCGGGGAGATCTTCCGGAACGAGGTTTCCGTGAATGTGCATTTCGTCCCGCTGCCCTTAATGACCTACTATAAAAATTCCGGTTACCGCATGGACGACTACCCGGCAGCCTACGATCATTACAGCCGGGAGATCACCCTGCCGGTGTATTATGACCTGACGGATGAGCAGGTCCAAACCGTGATCCGGACGGTGACTGCAGCGGTGGAAAAAATAATCGATAATGGATAATTGATAATTCAGTTCATGATCCGGGTTTTTGATCTGTTGATTTCCTTTCTCGCATTAGTTCTCCTGTTCCCGTTTTTCCTGGTCATGGCCTTCCTGATCCTGTTGGATTCCCGGGGAGGGGTCTTTTATCTCCAGTCACGGGTGGGAAGAAATAACAGGGATTTCCGGCTGATCAAGTTCCGGACGATGAAAAAGGATTCCGACCGGCAGGGTCAGCTGACCATCGGTTCCTCGGATCAAAGGATCACGGCAACGGGACGGTTCCTCCGGAAATACAAGCTGGATGAGCTCCCTCAACTGGTGAATGTGCTGAAGGGAGACATGAGCCTCGTCGGACCCAGGCCGGAAGTCAGGAAGTACGTGGATCTTTATACCGAGGAGCAGAGATCGGTGCTGAACGTAAGACCGGGCATCACGGATTATGCCTCCCTGGAATATTTCGAGGAGAACGACCTCCTGGCCGCTTCACCCGACCCTGAAAAAACCTATATCGAACGGATCATGCCCGCCAAGCTGGAACTGAACCGGAAATACCTGGAGGACCGGGGTCCGGGAACCTATTTCAGGATCCTCGGGAAAACCATGGTCCGTATCTTCCGTTAACGGATCACCAGCATTCTCCGGGTTTCGTGAATCCGGCCTGATCGCAGAACGACATAATAGATCCCTTCTGCCGTGCTTCCAGCTTCCCAGCGAAATCTGTATTCACCTCCTGATAGCACCCCATCTTCCAGGATCTCCACTTGATTTCCTGCGGCATCATAAATCGTTAAGGACACAGGCCCCTCCTCCCCTGCAATGCTAACGGGTATGATGGTCGAGGCGGTAAAAGGGTTTGGGTAATTGGAAGACAATACCGCAAAGGATCCTGCAGGGATTTCGCGGATCCCGTTCATCCCGGGGATGGGGCATCCGGCGTCCATCCAGGCCGTTAAGATCAGACCGGCCAGCAGGCGGGAGGCGTTTCTGAACAGCCCGATAGTAAATTCTCCCGAATTAGCCCATAAATGATTGTAATAGGAGTTGGAACCGGTGCTGCCGGATTGTTCCTGTGCCGACTGGTCGGCCCCGAGCACGCTGTCGACATATAAGTAGTCTGAATAGATCCTGGTAAATACCGTGCCGGCAATGTCCTGAATATATTCCGCGGAATCGAAAGGATATTCGATCAAGTCCGCAAACCGGTCGATCATGTCTGTTTCGTACCGGGCGTGAACTCCTTCCTGCCCCGTCAGCTGGCCGTTGTAGTTGAGGGTGAGATGCAGGGGCTGGTGGCCGTCGCCCAGGTAGTGGCCGAGATCCGCCGCTGCCAGCAATGCCCGGTCCCAGTCTTTTCTCAGAAAGCATCTCCTGAGTGAATCGTAGGCCGTAAGGATGGCCCAGGGAAGGATCCCGTTCTCCCTGACAAACGTGATCCCGTATTTATTTACCGCTGAATCGAAGGTTTGCGGGATCCGTCCCCCTGAAAGGAATTCCGGGTAACTGTCGAGGTTGATAAAGTGCTTCGGCGCTTCATTGGAATCGGTCTGCCTGCGGTCGTCGGCATCCGAAGCATGAGCTGCCAGCAGAGCCGTCCAGGAGGTTTTCAGGAACCACATCCTGACGGGGAGCGATCCGGGCGCATGCCCGTTGATCTTTTTATGGCCCGTGCTTCCCCAGGATCCGCATAACAGCCAAACGGCAAGGAAACCCGCCGGAAGCAGGAAATGCCTAATTTTTCTCATACCTTATATTTCCGGCTTAATCGGTTTCAGCCGTTCAAGGTATCGTCTTCCGGGGTGAAAATTTTCAACAGCCGGTGAAATTCCTCCGCTTTTTCCTGGTTACCCGCCTGGCTGTAGGAAAAGATCAGGTTGTTGATCATCCGCTTGATGATGTCGATATTGGAACAGGGAGAAAAGAAAGCAGGATCGGGCTTGATCTTCAGCTGGCGGACGAACAGCTCTATCTCCCTGCGCGTGAATACCGACCCTTTGTTGAATGGATCGATGTAAAACAGGATATCTTCCGTTTCGGGAAGTGTCATCCCCAGCTCGGAGGCATAGGCCAGGATAAAGTGCTGCGGGAGATTCACGCCGAAAACGGGGATGTTCAGCTTCTGGGCAATAATGATATAGAGCATGCCGAGGCTCAAAGGGCTTCCTTTCCTGGAATCCAGCAGGGTATGAATGAAAAGGTTGTCCGGGGCATACGGCTCTACCCGGTTCCCCTCGAAATGATGCACCTGGAACAAGATATGATTGAGCACCTTGACATTCTCTAATGCCGTGAGATTTTCATTCAGCTCAAGCCAGGCATCCATCTTGAGCTGCTCGATCCGGATGTTGATGTCCTCGATATCGAGGTCGGGAAACTGGGTGCGCGTGATCAGGATAATTCCCTTCAGCAGGTCGGAAGAACCTGTCTTGATCCAGGTTTCCAGCTCCATGTCGGAGCTTTCCGAGCGGATCTTCCGGATGATCCTTCCCACCCGTTCCTGCACCAGCCCGTCGAGGGATTCTTCTCCCGTTTTTTCCAGCAGGGGGATCGCTTCCCGGCCGAACGTGAAGATCTTCTCCTCGATCTGTCCGAATGCATTTTCATCCGGCTCATCCAGCAGATGAAGCAGGGCGGAAAGTTCCCGGTTAGTGGTGAGTTCTGTCATGGTCTCTCATTCCCCGAAACCGCTCGGGAGAACCCGCCTGCAAAAATACGAAGAATGGGCCTTACCGCTCCTCCGGGTTATTCCTTATTTTTGCCGCATGGCTGCAGAGATCATCAGCATCGGCGATGAGCTCCTCATCGGGCAGGTGGTGAATACCAATGCCTCCTGGATGGCGGAGCAGATGAGCCTCGCGGGATTCAGAACGGATCGCATCACCGTGATCGCAGACGACCGGGAGGCCATCCTGTCGGCCCTGAAAGAAGCCGGCGAAAGGTCGGAGATCATCCTGGTAACGGGCGGTCTCGGGCCCACCAAAGACGACATTACCAAACAAGCATTATGCGAATTCTTCCATACCCGCCTGGTCTTTAATCAGGCCGCATTCGACCATATCCTGGAGCTTTTTCCGTCCCGCGGACTCAAAGTGACCGCCACCAACCGGGCACAGGCGGAGATCCCCGGGAACTGTCTACCCTTTCCCAACCGGGTCGGGACAGCCCCGGGGATGTGGTTTGAAGGGCAGACCATCCATTCTCCATCTTCGGTCTTCATCTTTATGCCCGGGGTTCCGTTCGAGATGAAGCCGATGATGACCGATTGGGTGATCCCGCATCTGAAAGAAAGATTTACGCCACAGGCTATTTTTCATAAAACCGTTCTCACCCAGGGCCTGGGGGAATCCTATCTTTCCGATATCCTTGAAAAGTGGGAGGATGCCCTGCCCGGAAATATCAAGCTCGCGTACCTGCCGCAACCGGGGATCGTCCGGCTCCGGCTGTCGGGAACAGGAAAAGATGCAAAAGAACTGGAAAGAATAGTAAACGCAGAGGCGGACAGGATGATCAACCTGATCCCGCAATATTTCTTCGGATATGATGACGATACGCTCGAGGAGATCGTCGGGAAGCTCCTGCTCAAAAGAAATGCGACGCTGTCCACCGCCGAAAGCTGCACCGGGGGAGCCATCGCCGGACTCATCACACGGGTGCCGGGAAGCTCGGCCTATTACCTGGGAAGCGTGATCGCCTACTCGAATGAAAGCAAAGTCCGGGAGCTGGGCGTGCCCGCCGAAATGATCCCCTCCAGGGGAGCGGTAAGCGAAGAGGTGGTCAGGGCAATGGCCGAAGGGGTGAGAGCCCGTTTTTCCTCAGACTTTTCCATTGCAACCTCCGGGATCGCCGGTCCGGGCGGGGGCACACCCGAAAAGCCGGTCGGGACCACGTGGATCGCGGTGGCCACCCCGCAAAAGATCGTCACCGGCCATTTCCTCATGGGCGAAGACCGTGAGCGGAATATCCGGAAAACAGCGTTACAGGCGCTGAACATGCTCAGGAAGGCGATCCTTGAATTTTGATTTGCAATTTACGATTGTGGATTGCACAGAAGATCCCGGATTTCCGATTATTTCTGTGTTTACTCCGTGTTTCTCCTTGAAAATCTGTAGCGAATTTTTGGTATTTCATTAAAATTTCCGATATTTGCACCCCCGTTCGGGGTTTTTTATTTACGGACATGGCAAGAATTTGTGAAATAACCGGCAAGAAAGTGATCGTGGGAAACCATGTTTCACATTCCAATATCAAGACCAAGAGAAGGTTCTATCCGAACCTGCAAACCAAGAAGTTCTTCATCCCGGAAGAGAACCGTCATATCGTGCTGAAAGTCTCCGCTGCAGGAATCAGGACGATCAACAAGAAGGGCATTTATGCCGCTGTTAAGGAAGCCCGCGAAAAAGGTTATCTGAACCGTTAACCTTCCCGGGCCCGGGAAGATGCTGTTACCCCGGTAACAGCATTTTTTTTGTCAGCAGGGTAGGAAATAAAAAACCGTAAATTCCGTTTGTTCTATGTTATTTTCCCCCGCGAAACTTCCCTGGCCGATGGTCCGATTGATCCGCTTGCTGATTCCTGTCTTCCTGTTTATCACTCCCCGGCTTCTGGCACAATACGCCAACGGGGACCTGATCCAGTTTTCCGGGATCACGATTACAGTCGACAGCCTGAATCCCGTTCCTTTCACGCGGATCCTGGTAAAGAACACGCACAAGGGAACCACCAGCGATGTCAACGGGTACTTTTCCTTTGTCGCCCACCGGTCCGATACGGTCCTGTTCCATGCCGTCGGATTCAAGCCGGCCTCGTTCATCATCCCCGATACAGTCACCAAGAACCGGTATTCCCTGATCCAGCTGATGACCTCCGACACCCTGACCCTGACAGAAGCCGTGGTATTCCCGTGGCCCACCCTGGACGATTTCAAGCGGGCATTCGTGAATACGGAGCTTCCGGAAGATGACCTGGCCCGGGCCAGGAAGAACCTCGATCCGGATGCGATCCAGATGCAGGTGGAGAACATGCCCTGGAACGGGCCGGTCAACTACATGAATTTCATGGAAAACCAGACCAGCAAATTATATTATTCCGGCCAGCAGCAACCCTTTGAGATCTTCAACCCGTTCGCCTGGGCGAAATTCATCAAGGCCTGGAAAGAAGGTAAATTCAAAAGAAAGACCGGCCAGACCAACGAGTGATCCTGAATTGAAAAAAACCTTCCTGATATGGTTTCTCATCCTCTGTGCCGGGTACCGACTGAGCGCACAGGGAACCGCTTCCGTTACCGGCAGGATCACCGATGAGAACCGGGAACCGGTCGCCAATGTGAATATCAGCCTCCGGAACCTGGCGGGAGGAACCGCTACCGGGATCAACGGGGAATTCACCCTCGCTATCCCGGGGAATACGAAGATCATCCTGGTCTTCTCCTATCTTGGATTCCGCACCGATTCCACCGAATTAATGCTGAAGCCCGGCGAGAAAAAGTCGCTCGAAATTACGCTCCACCCTGCCGCTACCCAGCTGGAATCGGTGGAGGTGAGGGATCATGAGGCCCGGACCTCTTCGTTCAACCGGTTGAACCCGAAGGTGGTCACGGCCATCCCCACCCCCAATGCCAGCATCGAGGACCTGATCAAGACCCTGCCGGGCGTCTCCTCCAGGAATGAGTTGAGCTCGCAGTATTCGGTGCGCGGCGGGAACTTTGACGAGAACCTGGTATTTGTCAACGATATTGAGATCTACCGACCTTTCCTGGTGCGGGCCGGTCAGCAGGAAGGACTCAGCTTCCTGAATCCCGACCTCGTTTCAGCCATCTCATTTTCCGCCGGGGGATTCGACGCGAGATTCGGGGATAAGATGTCGTCGGTACTCGATATAAAGTATAAGCGGCCGACCTCGTTTGCGGGCTCTTTCGATATCAGCCTCCTGGGCGCGGACGCCCACGTGGAAGGCACGATCTCGAAAAAATTCTCCTACCTGATCGGGGCCAGGTACAAGACCAATACCTATTTTTTCAAGGGGCTTCAGACCAAGGGGGACTACAAGCCGCGGTATTTCGACCTTCAGGCCCTGCTGAACTACAACATCTCTAAAAAATGGGAGCTGTCGGTGCTGGGGACCTATTCCATCAATTCCTTCAAGCTGATCCCAGAGACCCGGGAGACGAGCTTCGGGACCCTGAGCGAGGCCTATAAGATCACCATGTATTTCGACGGGCAGGAGGTAGATAATTACCAGAACTGGCTCGGGGCGGTCACTCTTTCCTTCAAACCGCGGCCGAATGTCCGCCTGCGCCTGATCTCCTCCATCTACCAGACCTTTGAACGGGAGACCTACGACATCTCCGCCGAATACTGGCTGGGCAGGCTGGAAGTATATAGCGGCAGCGATAACGGGCAGGTCACGGAAGCGCTGGGGGTCGGGGCTTTCCTTCAGCATGCGCGGAATTACCTGGACGGGACCGTCTTCAACATCGAGCACCTCGGGGTGTATGACCGGGAGAAAAGCCAGATCCAGTGGGGGATCGGCTATCAGCATGAGGATTTCACGTATATCATCAACGAGTGGGAGATCCATGATTCGGCAGGATATTCCGTTCCCCGGCCGCCCGATTCCGTCGGCTCTCCCAATCCCCCCCATGACCCCTTTACGATCTATGCCTCCATCAAAAGCAACAATGTCCTTTCCACCAACCTGTTGAACGGGTTTCTGATGGATACCTGGACCTTTCATAACCCTTCCAACGAGATCACGCTGACCGCCGGACTCCGGGGGATCTATTATGATTTCAATAACCAGTTCCTGTTGAACCCGCGGGCATCGGTCTCGCTGAAACCCCTGTGGAAGCATGAATTCGTGTTCCGCCTGGCTGCCGGATATTATTCCCAGCCGCCCACTTTCCGGGAGCTGACCAATCTCCAGGGAGAGATCGTCCCGGGACTGGTGTCGCAGAATTCCCTCCAGGTGGTGGGAGGATCCGATTATTATTTCAAAGGCTGGGGAAGGATCTTCAAGCTGGGGGCGGAGGTCTATTACAAGCACATCGACCACCTCATCCCCTATGAGGTCGACAACCTGCAGATCCGGTATTACGGCACCAACGATGCCCACGGGTACACGACGGGGATCGATTTCCGGATCGACGGCGAGTTCGTGAAGGGTGCGGAGTCGTGGGCCAGCGTCTCCTTCATGACATCACAGGAAAAAATAAACGGGGATTGGGTGCCCAGTCCGACCGACCAGCGGCTGAACCTGGCGATCTTTTTCCAGGATTATATCCCGAAATTCCCGACCTGGAGGGTTAACCTCACTTTTATCTACGGGACCGGACTGCCATTCGGTCCTCCGGGAGCGCCCAAGAACGAGCAAACGCTGCGGATGCCTCCTTACCGCAGGGTGGACCTGGGCCTTTCCAAGCAGCTGATCGGCGGGCACACGAAATTCTCACCCAAGAATCCCCTGAGGGTATTCACCTCCATGTGGATCGCACTGGAAGTGTTCAACCTGCTCGATATCAATAATACCGTTTCCTATCTCTGGGTGACCGACATCAACGGAAGGCAGTATGCAGTGCCCAATTACCTGACACCGCGGGAATTTAATTTAAAGCTTTCAGCAACCTTCTGACGCCGTGAGGGGGTGACGTGGTGCAATAATAAGCCTCCCGGCTTTATTCGGATACTTCCTCCAGGGATTTCCTGATGATCCCGACCGCCTCCAGGATCTGTTCCTTCGTAATGACCAACGGCGGGGCGAAGCGGATGATATGATCGTGCGTGGGCTTGGCCTGGAGTCCGTTATCCTTCATCTTCAGGCATACGTCCCATGCGGTCTTCCCGTTCATAGGCTTGATGACGATGGCGTTCAGC
>DATJQF010000002.1:0-10886 GCA_035505995.1 Bacteroidales bacterium | reverse complement strand
CGTGATCGTCCTTACCATCATTGCCATTGCCTTTAAAAAAGTATTGTTTGATTATATCCTGCTGGCCCCGAAGGACCCGGATTTCATCACCTACCGGATCCTTTGCAAGCTGGGCAAAATGATCTCGATGAATGCGCTTTGTCCCGACACTGCCGGCTTCCACCTGATCAACATCAACCTGGCCGGGCAATTCATGTCGCATATGACGATCTCGTTCCTGGCTGGTTTCATCATCGCCTCTCCCTATATCGTGTGGGAATTCTGGCATTTTATCAGCCCGGGGTTGACGGACAAGGAGCGCAAGAGCACGCGCGGTGCGGTAGGTATCATCTCCCTGCTCTTCCTGATCGGGGTCCTCTTCAGCTATTTCGTGGTGGTCCCGCTGATGGTCAATTTCCTCGGGAGCTACCAGGTGAGCGCTTCGGTCACGAACCAGATCGCCCTTACTTCTTATTCCAGCTCCGTCACTACCATGACCCTCCTGATGGGCCTCATCTTTGAATTCCCGGTGGTCGTGCTGTTCCTTACGCGGATCGGGATCCTTTCTCCCGCCTTCCTGAAAAAATACCGCAAGCATACGATCGTCGTGATCCTGATCATTGCCGGTCTGATCACCCCCAGCCCCGATGTGGTCAGCCAGCTGGTGGTCGCCATTCCCCTGTATGCCTTGTATGAGGTAAGCGTGGCGGTGTCGGGGAGGATGTACCGCAAGCGGATGGAGGAAGAAGAGGAAGAGGCGGATGAAGCGGAGGAAATGCCGGCCGGATGATTCCGGGTTGTAACCGGAAGCGGGATCCGGCGTCTAACGGGAACAAAAACTGAACTAAGAACATGGAACCGAAGCGATTTTACCGGAACGGCACGGATAAAGTGATTGCCGGCGTTTGCACGGGATTGGGTGAATATTTCGAAATGGATCCGATCCTGGTGCGGTTGATTTTCGTGGTCCTGGCCCTGGTCGGGGGCGGCGGCGTATTGCTTTATATCATTCTCTGGATCGTCACGCCGGAGAAACCGATCCTCAATCCTCAGATATTAAATTCAGCTACAATGGAAAATCAGCAATCGAACACGGGGAGCCCGCAGGGTTCCCAGGTGAATCCATCCTCAGGGAACCCGATGGAACCGGGGAAACCGGAACGGCATCGCCGCGGCAGCCTGATCGGAGGCCTGGTCCTGATCACCCTGGGCGTTTTATTTTTAGCGGATGAGTTCCTTCCGAATGTCAATTTCGGGGACCTCTGGCCGGTCATTCTCATCGTTATCGGGATCGGCCTGTTGATCAATGTGGTATCGGGACGCCGCCGGCAGGGATGATCGCCGGAAGTCCCACCCTTAAACTTTTCAAGCCATGAGATACAAGCATCTTTTCTGGGCCATTATCCTGATCATGATCGGGGTCCTGTTCATTTTCAGGAATCTGAATATCCTTCATTTCACCTGGCTTTCCTTCTGGAAGCTGTGGCCGCTGATCCTGCTCTTTTGGGGCATTGCCATCCTGCCGATCCGCGACGGAATAAAATATGCGCTGCTGGGCGCGGTGATCCTCTTCACTTTTTTATTCATCAACCGTCTGACCGAAAGCAACTGGTTCCTGCATTTTCGTAACGACGGGAATAATTTCGGCTGGCATTGGAACGACAAGGGGGACCGTGATTGGGGTTCGACCAATTATAAGGATCAGAACCTGACCGTTCCCTTCGACTCGTCGGACCGGAAAGGAGTGCTGGAGCTGGATGCCGCCGCCGGCAATTTCTTTATTATGGGGAATACGGGCGACTTCCTTTCCTTCAGCAAAACCGGCGATATCGGGAATTATGAGCTGACAACCAACTTGCAGAAAGGGACCCGGACGGTTTCCCTGCGGTTGCAGGAGGGAGGTTCCGCACACCGGCTGAACAAGAACCGGGTGGAGATTAAATTAAATCCCAAACCTGCCTGGAACCTGAAGCTCGATATCGGTGCCGCCGATATGGAGCTGGACCTGACCGCTTACAAGATCGATACGGCTACGATCGATGCGGGCGCCTCTTCCATCAACGTCAAGCTCGGGGATACGAATCCTTTCACCCATTTCACTTTCAATGCGGGCGCTTCGTCCATCAAGGTCAGTGTCCCGAAAGATGCCGGATGCCAGGTCTCTTCCGAATCGTTCCTCGCCAGCCGCGATTTTGAAGGATTCAAGAAGACCGGGGATCATACCTGGGAAACGGAGAATTATGCCGCCGCGAAAAATAAATTTGAGATCGTGGTGAAAACAGCCGTCTCCTCGATCGAGATCAACCGGTATTGATGTTCATTTGAGGAAGTCCCGGACGAGCTCGTAAAATTTCTCCGGTTCGTCGGCGTGAACCCAATGCGAGGCATTCTCCAGGGTTTGCACGGCCAGCCGGGGAAATTTTATTTTTAGCGGGAGAAGATCTTCCTCCGTCACATAATCCGAACGGCCTCCCCGCACCAGGAGTGCCGGGCCGGGAAAGATGCCTTCCCGCTCCACCGCCTGAAATACCCGGAAAATATTTTCCGAGATTCCTGCGAGGTTCAGCCGCCAGGCCAGCACCGACGGGCTTTTCCAGAAAACGTTCTTCAACAGGAATTGCCTGATCCGCACATTCTTTACAGAGAGGGAAAGCTGTCGATCCACATCCGACCTCGACCCGGCCCGGGAAAGATCCACCGCCTGCATCGCCCGGATCAGGTCGAGTTGCTCGCGGGGATCCGTGTAGTTCCGGAGGCTGATATCTGCAATGACCAGCTTCTTCAAGCGTTCCGGATGATCCAGGGAAAAGAGCATCGCCACTTTCCCTCCCAGCGAGTGCCCGATCAGGTGAACCTCCGGAAAGCCGCGCTCATCAAGAAATTCGAGAAGGTCCGCTTCCATGGCTTCAAATGTGAATTCATCGCTGTGCGGGGATTGCCCGTGGTTCCTGAGATCCAAAAGGTATACGCTGAAATCGTCCGCCAGTCTTCGCCCGAAAGTGACCCAATTATCAGACAGGCCGAACAATCCGTGAAGGACGATCACCGGAAACCCTTGTCCGTATTGGCGAAAGAAGAGTCTCACCGGAGAAAAACAGAATTAGCTTTATTAACAATTTTTTGTTGAAAAAAAATGTAACCCTATTGTCAAAATTAAGTAAAAAATGTACCTATTTGCAGTCCGAAAAAAACAACATACCGATCACTGAAAAACGCATCGAGAATTGAACAAAAAAACCGTTCCCGGAAATTGCAGGCAGCACACAATATAATAATTCTGTTTGCGTTTTTGAACGGCATTTAAATGCAAAACAACCCAATGGCAAAACATCAAAACGAAAAATTGGTTGTGACGCAACAGGAGCTTAACGAAGACGAAGAGCCTCCAAGTAAGCGACCATTTATCAGTGAAGAAGAGATCCTAACCACCTACCTCCAGAACAAGATTGAGCGTGACAAGACCTGCATCAGCCCGCGCTCGGCCGATTTCCTGCATCATTATTTTCCCGAAGCCTCAGAGAAGGATTGGTGTAACTGGCACTGGCAGCTGAAGAACAGCGTAACCACGCTGGAGCAGTTGTCGCGCTTCCTCCGGCTCTCGGAAAATGAGATCCGCCCGAAGACCGGCGTCAACGATTCCCTGCCGGTCCGCATCACGCCTTATTACCTGAGCCTGCTGGATAAATATAATACGGAGCAGCCGTTGCGGAAAAGCGCCGTGCCGGTATTCGATGAGTTCATCACCTCGCCCGGCGAAGCGTCGGATCCGTTGTCGGAAGGGCATCACAGCCCGGTGCCCAACCTGGTGCACCGGTATCCCGACCGGGTGCTCTTCCTGGCTACCGGATTCTGTTCCACCTATTGCCGGTACTGCACCCGTTCACACATGGTGGCCAAGGACAAGTGCCATGTCGGGACCAAAGCCTGGGAACCCGCGCTGCAGTACATCGAGCAAAACCCCGTGGTGCGGGACGTACTGATCTCCGGCGGCGATCCGCTGACGCTGCCGGATATGCAGATCGAATACCTGCTCTCCCGCCTGCGTGCCATCGAGCATGTGGAGATCATCCGGATCGGGACCAAAGTGCCCGCGGTGCTCCCGCAACGCATCACCAAACCCTTGCTGAACCTCCTCCGGAAATATCATCCCCTGTACCTGAGCATCCATTTCACCCACCCGGACGAGATCACGCCGGAAGTGAAGGAAGCCTGCGAAAAGCTCGCCAATGCCGGGATCCCGCTGGGAAGCCAGACGGTCCTGCTGAAGGGGGTCAACGATGAGGTGGCCACCATGAAAAAGCTGATGCACCTGCTGCTGATGATCCGGGTTCGCCCCTACTACCTGTACCAGTGCGACCCGATCCTGGGATCGGCTCATTTCCGCACTACCGTGGAGAAGGGACTCGAGATCATCCGCGGGCTGCGCGGACACACCAGCGGGTACGCCGTTCCGCAGTATGTCATCGATGCTCCGGGCGGCGGCGGCAAGATCCCTCTCCTCCCCGACTATACCCAGGGCCGGGAAGAAAATTATGTCCTCCTTAAAAACTATGAGGGGAAAGTGTTCCGGTACCCGGATTTTTCCCATTGATGTATGCGCGTCGGCCTCACCTATGACCTCCGTTCAGCTTACCTGAAGGAAGGGTTCACCGAAGAAGAGACGGCAGAGTTCGACCGCGAAAGCACCGTGGAAGCCATCGAGAACGCTTTGCGTGCGCTCGGTTACCAGACCGACCGGATCGGCCATGTGCGCGATCTGGCCAGGCGGCTGAGCTCGGGCGACCGCTGGGAGATGGTCTTCAACATCTGCGAAGGAATGTACGGGGTGGGACGGGAAGCCCAGGTACCCGCCCTGCTGGATGCCTGGAATATTCCGTATACCTTTTCCGATTCCATGGTCCTGGCGCTTACGCTGCATAAAGGAATGACCAAGCATGTGGCCCGCGATTGCGGGGTGCCCACTACGGATTTTGCGGTGGTGGAGGATCCGGAAGATATCGGGAAGGTCGTCCTTCCCTATCCTTTATTTGTCAAGCCGGTCGCGGAAGGAACCGGCAAAGGGATCGACGCCCGCTCCAGGGTCGACCGCCCGGAGGAGCTGGAATCGCTGTGCCGGTCGCTGCTGCCGCAATACCCGCTGGGACTGATCGTGGAAACCTACCTCCCCGGGCGCGAGTTCACCGTGGGCATCGTGGGCACCGGCTCCAAAACACGATCGCTGGGAGTGCTGGAAGTGGCCCTGAACGAGTCGGCGGAAGCGCATTCCTATGGCTACGTGAACAAAGAAGAATGCGAAGACCGCGTTACCTACCGGCTGACCGAAGGAGAGATCGCGCGGAAATGCGAGGAGGTTGCGGTGAAGGCGTGGCGATGCCTGAATTGCCGGGATGCCGGAAGAGTAGACCTGCGGCTGGACGCACGGGGAGAGCCGCAGTTCATGGAAGTCAATCCGCTGGCCGGACTGCATCCCGAACATTCCGATCTTCCCATTCTCTGCCATTTGAAAGGAATCCCGTATCTTCGCCTCATGGAAATGATTATGGACTCCGCAAAGATGCGCCTCCCCCATGAGAAATAAAACGGTCGCCCTCCTCTATAACCAGATGTCCGAGCATCCGAAGGAAGATGAACTGGATGTCGTCCGGCAAATGCGCTTTATCAGCAAATCCTTGCGGGTGCTGGGATATGAGCCGGTGAGCGTGCCATTCTCCATCGACCTGGAAGGAGCCATGAAAGCGCTGAGGAAGATCCATCCGCTGGTGGTCTTCAACCTGGTGGAAACCGTGGAAGGGACGGGCGGAATGCTGTATTTTGCACCGGCCATTTTGAACCACCTGGGCCTTCCTTTTACCGGGGTCCCGCTGGAAGCGCTCTTCATCACCACCAGCAAAGTCCTGACGAAAAAACAGCTGAACCAGCTGGAGATCCCCACGTCCGACTGGTACCAGATCGATCAGCTGGACCAGTTGGATCCGAAGGAGCGGTACATCGTTAAGCCGATCTGGGAAGACGGCTCCCTGGGGCTCGACGAACATTGCGTCTTCGCGGGGAACGACAAGAAGTTTATCCAGAAGCTCCGCGCGTACAATAAAAAAACTTTCTTCGTCGAGCATTTTATCGAGGGCCGGGAATTCAACCTCTCCATCCTGGGAGGGAAGAAAGGCCCCCAGGTGATGCCCCCGGCGGAGATCCTCTTCAAGGACTACCCGGAAGGGAAACCCAGGATCGTCGGCTATAATGCAAAATGGACGGAGAACTCGTTCGAATACAATCATACCCCGAGAACCTTCCGGTTCCGGAAGGAGGAGCGGCCGCTGCTGGATGAACTGGTGCGGCTGGCCAAAAAATGCTGGCACGACTTTGAGCTGAAAGGATATGTCCGGGTCGATTTCAGAGTGGACCGGGAGAATCGCCCTTTCGTGCTCGAGATCAACGGGAATCCCTGTATCGCCCCGGAAAGCGGGTATGTGGCCGCCACCAAGCAGGCGGGACTGACTTTCCCCCAGGTGGTCGCCCGGATCCTGGAAGACGCCTTGAATTAATCGGACACAGAGAATACAGATAGTATGGAAAAGGAAAAAATTCATTTCCGGACCAACGTCACCTATGACGATCCGGAGCATGTGCGGGACATTGTGGCCTCTACCGGTTTTTTTTATGATTTTGAGATCCCCGTCGCCGTGGAACTGGTCCAGGATTATTTAGACCAGGGGGAGGATAGCGGCTATCATTTTATTTTTGCCGAATATGAAGGCCGGACCGTCTCCTACAGCTGCTTTGGTCCCATCGCCTGCACGGAAGGAGGATTCGACCTCTTCTGGATTGCCACGCATCTGGACTTTCGCGGAACGGGGATCGGAAAACTCCTGCTGGAAGAGACCCACCGGGCGATCAGGGAAATGGGAGGCCGGTACGTGATTGCCGAAACCTCGATGATGGATAAATATCTTCCTACCCGCCTGTTTTACGAAAAGAACCACTACGATAATGAAGGGGTGATCCGGGATTTCTATAAGCCGGGCGACAGCAAAGTGATCTACGTCAAACGCCTGTAAGATCAGGAGGTCAAACCGGTCATCCGGATCTCCTCCAGCTCTTCCGCACTGAAAGCTCCCGAACGGTAAAGCCCCAGGAACTGCTCTGAAACGCCCGCGCCGAAAAGCAATACGTCGTCGCTGTTCACCGTGACTTTCACTCCATGATCGTACAGTACCCGGATAGGATGGGTCTTGTAGGAGGCGGTCCGTTTCAGCCGGATGTTGCTGGCCGGACAGATGTTCAGCCGGACCCCGCGCTCCGCCAGCCATTTCATCACCCCGGGAGACCCGGCAGCCGCGATCCCGTGCTGAACCGCATCGAGATCCAGCACCTCCACCGCTTCCCGCACCGACTCGGCCGTGCCGAATTCCCCGGCATGAGCTTTCAGCTTTAACCCCGATCTTTTGAAGAACCGGTACAGCTCCCTGAAATTCTCAATGGGTTGCGCCGACTCATCATCATAAAGGTCTACGGAACGAAAGAAGCCGGAATCGAGGTATGGCTCAAGGCCCGCCAGTATGGTCCGGACAGGCAGGGTCCTGGCCATGCCGATTTCCGGGCGGAACTCGATCCCGGGTGCAATTTCCCCGTGCAGCCTTTGAAAGACAGCGATGATCTTCTCCACGGGGACCCGGAACATTTTCCCGAACATGAGATCCATGCTCATCTCCAGGAGGACGACCCCATCTGACCTGGCCTGCAGGAAGGTTCCCTCTACCGCTTTTTCAAAGGCTTCCGGCCGGTCGAACAGGGGCCGGTAGTTAGCCGCAAGCCAACCGTTCAGTTCCCGGATGGAACCTTCCTTCGGGGCAAACCGGCTGAACCTGATCCCCAGCATTTTCTCCAGCGTGGACCTTTTTGAGCCGAGCATGCTATGGTTATGCAGATCGCTTTTGGGAATGCGCCGCACTTCCTGCAGCCGGTTCGATCCCAGCGCTTCCTTAAAATCCGGCGCCCGCGCTTCTGGGCCTTTTTTCAGTTGCATCCGCACGACTTGTTGATTTTCCCGGAAACCGCGCTTACCTTGTGCATGACCCGCATCAGGTTCCCTCCCCAGATCTTCCCGATATCGCGATCCGAGTATCCCCGGGAGATCAGCTCCCGCGTGATATTTTTCATCTCGCCGACATCGGAACAACCCTTCACTCCTCCCCCTCCGTCCAGATCGCTCCCGATCCCGACATGATTGATCCCGGCCACTTTTACGATATGGTCGATCTGATCCGCAACATCCCGGACCGTCACCGGCTGCCCATCCGGGTTTTTCACGTAAACCCCCAGCAGGCAAACCTGGATCACCCCGCCGTTTTTCGCCAGCGCGCGAAGCATGTCGTCATCCAGGTTCCGGGGATGGTTGCACAGAGCCCGTGCACAGGAATGGGAGGCGATCACCGGCGCCTTTGTGACCGAGAGGACATCATAAAAAGACCGGTCGGAGATGTGGGAGACATCCACCATCATGCCGAGCTTATTCATGTACAGCACCACGTTCTTCCCGAAATCGCTCAGCCCCCCGAAACCGGTCGTATCGGTGGAGGAATCGCAGATATCGTTGTTCTTCAGGTGGCAGAGCGTGATATACCTGGCGCCGAGATTAAAGTACGTTTGGACCAGGTCCAGGTCCTTCCCCACCGGGTAACCATTCTCCATCCCGATGAAGATGGCCCTCTTCCCCTGCCGTTTCAGCCGGTATGCATCGGCCGGTGTAAGTGCCAATCCGGCGATCCGGCTGTTCTCCCGGATCACGGCATGGATCGTATCAAAGAGAAGCATGGCTCTTTTCAGCGCCTGGTCATATCCGGCCTCATCCCGGCTTCCCTGGGAGACGAACACCGCGAAAAAGGCGGCATCCACCCCTCCTTTCTTCATCTTCGGAAAATCGAGCGCGGCGTTTCCGGCTGAGTCGTGCAACACGGCGATGTCGAATCCCGGTTTCACCAGGTTCATCGGCGTATCCGTGTGGGAATCCACGATCAGGTATCGCCGGTGGATCTTCTCCACCCTCTTTTCAACCTTATCGGGACCTTCGGCCCCGTTAACGCCCAGGGCGATACCCATGAAAATTGCAAGGATAACTGATCTTCTGGGGTTCATGGTCAGACCGGTTATTTTAAAGAGATGCCGATCCGGGTTCCCCGGCCAGCTGCCTGAGGTAAAGCTGAACGGTATTCTCCAGACCGAAATACAGGGCATCGCTGATGAGCGCATGACCGATCGACACTTCGAGCAGACCGGGGATATGCTGGTGAAAGTACCGGAGATTGTCCAGGTCCAGATCATGCCCCGCATTGATCCCCAGTCCGGCAGCCCGCGCCGTCCCGGCAGCAGCCACGAAGGGAAGAATCGCGGCTTGCTGATCCGCCGGAAATCCCTTTGCGTACGATTCCGTATAAAGCTCGATCCGGTCCGTCCCTGTCTTTACGGCCTGGCGGATCATTTTCTCATCGGTTTCTATGAAGATCGACGTCCGGATCCCCTGGCTCCTGAATACCCTGATGACTTCCGTCAGGAATTTTTCATTCCGGATGGTGTCCCAACCGGCATTGGAAGTGAGTACGCCGGGAGGATCCGGGACCAGCGTTACCTGGTCGGGTTTTACGTCCAGCACCAGCTCGATGAATTTCTCCGACGGGTATCCTTCGATATTGAACTCGGTGGTGATCACCGGCTTCAGATCATAAACGTCCCGGTACCGGATATGCCGTTCATCCGGCCGCGGATGGACCGTGATCCCCTGTGCGCCGAAGCGCTGGCAATCGACGGCTGCTTTCACGACGTCGGGCAGGTTCCCTCCCCTGGCGTTCCGGAGGGTCGCGATCTTGTTGATGTTCACACTGAGCTTGGTCATCCGGCCTGTTTTATGCAAAACTACGATAAAAGATGTTTCCGGGAAGCCATTCCCTGCCCGGGGAATAAATTGGAGTACCTTTGCCCTAAGAGGTGCAATCTTCATTCGTAATTCGTAATCCGTAATCCGTAATCCGTAATCCGTAATTGAACAATGCGGGTTGTCATTCAAAGAGTATCGGAAGCGTCCGTAACGATTGACGGAGCGGTCACTGCTTCTATCGGCAAAGGCCTGCTGATTCTGCTGGGGATTGAAGAAGGGGATACGGAGGAGGATGCGGGCTGGCTCACCGGGAAAATAGCCAGGCTCCGGATCTTCGCAGACGCCGGGGGCGTGATGAACCTATCCATCCGGGAGGTAAGCGGGGAGGTGCTCGTGGTCAGCCAGTTCACCCTGCATGCATCCACGAAAAAAGGGAACCGTCCTTCCTATATCCGTGCCGCACGTCCCGATCAGGCCATTCCTCTTTATGAAAATTTTATCGCCCGGCTGGAAGCGGATTCCGGCCGAAAGGTACGCCACGGGGTTTTCGGGGCCATGATGCAGGTGACCCTTACCAATGACGGCCCGGTCACGATCCTGATGGATTCGAAAAATAAAGAATGACCCGTCCCGCGGGAATTACGAATACAAAAAGGTATATAGGTTCATGATTGTTTAACACTTTTTAACCCTTTCGGCTTGCCGGGGCCGACGGTTCGCCGTACCTTTGCTGCCTTGATAATTCAATTATCTAAAAAAAATGAACGCTATATGAAAAAGACCGTTGTTTTGATTTCCGCACTGTTTTTATCCGCGACACTGAGTTTCGGCCAGACTCCGCAAACCCAGGACAAGACCAAGACCGATAACAAGTCTGAATGTCCGATGAAAAAAGACGGCAAGGACTGCAGCATGGACAAGAAGGATGGGAAAAGCTGTTGCACCCATTCCGGGGCCTCGAAGCCGTCAGATACCAAGCAGGGTACGGATGTAAAGAAGACCGACGCCAAGCCGGATAAGAAATAACCTGTTGACAGGA
>DATJQF010000001.1:0-8710 GCA_035505995.1 Bacteroidales bacterium | reverse complement strand
GATCAAAGAGCTTGTCGGAGATGACCAGCGAGGAGATGCGCTGACCGGCGTAGCTGAAAACCTTGGAGCTGGATATCAGCAGGATATAATTATCGGTATATCGCGCCACCGTGGGCTGGAACGGCGGAACACCCGGCTTTGAATAATCTTTCCTGAAATCCATGCCGAAATAGGCGAGATCTTCCACGATGATCACATGATAGCGGGTGGCCAGCTCACCAATGATCCTGAGCTCGTGCTCGCTGAAGCAGATCCAGGAGGGATTGTTGGGATTGGAATAAAGAATGGAGTGGATATTGCCTTTCTTAAGATAAGATTCGATCTTATCCTTCAGTTTATCCCCGCGGAAATTATAAACGTCGAACGTCTCATATTTCTGTCCCAGGACATGATGCTGCTGCTTGTGGACCGGGAATCCGGGATCAATAAAAAGCGTGGTGTCGCGGTCCTTTTGCATGCGGGCCAGGGTGAGGAACGACGCGAATCCTCCCTGCATCGATCCGACCGTGGGAACACAATGGGCTTCATTCACCTGGATATCCAGGAACAGCTTCACGAACCGGGAGATCTCTTTCTTAAGGGCCGGAATTCCTTCAATATCCGGATAGATCGCTGCAATCCCGGTCTTTAACGACTCAATCTCGGCATCGGTTCCGATCTTAAGCGGAGGAAGTCCGGGCACGCCCATTTCCATCCGGATGAACTGATCCCCGGTTTCGTTTTCAATGTTGGATATCAACCGTTTGATTTCCCGGATCGAGGCCCGGCCTATATTCCGGATCTTGCTTTCCCGGATATGTTTGCGGACGACTTCGTAGTTAATGGGAGTTTCTTTCATAGATATGCTGGAAAAATAAGTGTCTGACGGATAAGCAAATTTCAAAAAATTTTCGGAGAACCGCAAATTCTTAAAAAAAGTTAATCCCTGTTTTTCCGGAACACCGTTTGCTTTTCCGGGAGCATCATCAAAACCTGAAGCCATGAAAACAAAAATTAAAATGTTCGCCACGATGTTCCTGCTGGCAGCGGGAATGTGGATGTTGCCGGGTACCGCCCGGGCCGATTTCGGGATCAGCTTCCAGGTTTTTTATGATGAGCTGACCCCCTATGGCTCCTGGGTGGACAATCCGGATTACGGGTATGTATGGGTACCGGATTGCGGCACGGATTTTTATCCTTATGCGACGGCCGGACACTGGGTTTATACCGGTTACGGCTGGACCTGGGTTTCTGATTATCCCTGGGGATGGGCGCCTTTCCACTATGGAAGGTGGTACTGGGATAACTATTACGGTTGGGCATGGATCCCCGGCACCGATTGGGGCCCCGGCTGGGTGACCTGGAGACAGTGCGACGGATTTTTCGGTTGGGCGCCGTTACCGCCGGCCTTCAATTTAGCCTGGGCCTACGGGTGGAATTACAGGATCCCCGCCAGGCAGTGGGTCTTTCTGCCGGACCGTTACTTCGGGCGTAATGACATGGATCGTTACTACATGAACCGGAGCGACAATGACCGGCTCTACAACCGTTCGGTAGTTCTGAACAATATTCAGAGCGACCGGCAGCGGAATACCAGGTACTATGCCGGTCCTGATCCTAAATTGGTCCGCAATGTGACCGGCAGGGATGTCCGCACCGTGGAAATCAGGGATAATTCCCGGCCGGGACAGGTGCTTAGCGACGGGAAACTGCAGATCTATCGTCCCCCGGTGACCCGTAACGATAACCGGAATGTACGGACAGCTCCGGAAACCTACAGGAAATATTACGACCGCAATGGTCAGAACGGGTCGGCCATAAATAACGGCCGCGTCAATGAAAGGACTCCTTTACCGGTAACCCGGACCACTCCTTCCGCGGTGCCGGAACAGAACCGGAACCGGCCCAGTCCGTCGCCGTCACCGGTCGTGAAAAGGACTCCTCCTCCGCAGTACCAGCCGGCCCCGCGTCAGAGACAGGAAAACCCTCCGCAGAGGAATTATTCACAGGGTTCGTCATCGCGGGTAACGCCGGGCAATCACAATCAGGGAAATCCGGGCAGGATGGAGCAGCAGAAGGGGAAGCCGGAACCCAGAAGAAAATAACCGGGATAGGGGTCAGGAAGGAAGGAGCCGTCCGCAAGGACGGCTCTTTTTGTTATTCCCTATTTTGCTGAATTACCACAAATTTGCCCACCAGGAGAGCAACAATGATGGCGATGTACAATTGACCGGTAATCGCGATGAATGTGGCCAGGGATCTTGAGTAAGGTTCCAAAGGCACAATATCACCGTAGCCAAGGGTGGCCAGCGTGACGAAACTGAAGTACAGGGATTCTTTCATGGAGATCATGTCCCCCTGAGGTACCGGTGCACCAATAGGAAAATTGAAGGCCGAAGGGTCAAAAAAGATGATGATGGAAACCGCGCTTGAAAATACGATGCCCAGCAGGAGATAACCGCTGATGGCTTCCAGGATCGAGGCGGGCCCGACCTCTTTCGATCTTCCGATCTGGTGGATCAGTGAAAATACAATATACAGGAAGAATATGGCCTTGAAGGACCGGGATATACCCGTGATGATCGGCAGGTGCAGCAAAACGGATGCCCATTCGACCAGGATCCCGACCCCCGAAATAATAAGCAGCATGCGACGGTTTTTTTCCAGGGAGTAAACCACCGAAACCAGGATCATGGTAAACCCTATCCGGAAAGATATCCGTTCCATGAACTCTGGTAAACAGGGGACAATAAATGCCGTGAAAATCACCGAAAAGAGAAGGTAAGAATTCCAGGAGGTGATGGAGGATAATGAAATCCTTTTCATAGGGGGAAGGTTGTCACGGGATAAATGTATAAATAATTTCCGGATGCTCAGAACGGGGTGTCACTGCCTATATAGCAGGTGATGCCGGTTGAGGTAAAAAGATCCTGTATGCCGGTCAGGTCGATGCGGGAGGGAACGGAATACTCCTGCGTATAATACGCGCGCCCGGTCAGAGAATGCTTTTCCCTGCCGAGATGGTGCAGGGGGAGCAGGTTGATCTCCTCCTTCCCTGTGGAGGCAATGAATTCTGCCATTCGCTTCAGGTGCGAGGGGTCGTCGTTATACCCCGGAATGACCGGCATCCGGAAAACCAGTCTCCCCGGGAATTCCTGCGCCAGCTTTTTTGCATTGGCCAGGATCCGCCGGTTCCCTGACCCGGTCATGGCTTTATGCTGATCCGGATCCATATGCTTCAGGTCGTAAAAGATCCATTCCAACCAGGGAAGCGACATTTCAATATCCGCCCAGGGAACATTCCCGCAGGTTTCCACCGCCGTATGGATTAGAGAATCGTAGCAGGTCTTCAGGATATCCCGGGTGAATTCCGGCTGGACAAACGGTTCACCGCCGGTGAGGGTGATTCCCCCGCTGGCGCCCCAGTATTGCCGGTCCCGGTTTATTTTTCTCATCAGTTCCCGGGTGGAAATGAAATCGCCTCCTTTTTTCAGGGCGGAAGAGCAGCACGCTTCCGCGCAGTAGAACCCGGTGCAGGTCCGGCAGGGCTCCCGGTCGATTTCCAGTACGTTTCCCGACCTGGTTATGGCTGAAGAAGGGCAGGCCCGGATACAGAGGTCGTCGAGCAGGCATTTGGAGGGGTTGTAGAGAGGCTCGGGAAATGGCCTGATCCCTTCGGGATTGGAGCACCATTCGCAATGAAGAGAGCAGCCTTTGAGGAAGATCAGCGTCCGGCATCCGGGTCCGTCGTGAAGCGAGAATCCCTGGATGTCAAAGATAAAGCCGCCGTTCAGTTCCGGGTGTACCATTCGAACTGTGCGCAATGGATTGCCGGCATGTCCGGGTAAGCCAGCTCATACCCTTTGCATTTCCCCAGGAATTCCTTATCCGGGATATAGTTTTTGCAGAACCGGCATTTGGGGAGGCGGTCAAAACCCTCGCAGGCCGTATCTTCCGGGGTCACCTGTTTTTGCGTCAGCTTGCAGATCCCTTTGAAGACGTCGACCGGAAGGTAATATTTACAGTTCGAACAGGAGGTCATAATTTTTTGTTGTTTCGGGTTTCGGGTTTCACAGTTCGTACCTTGTAATTGTTACAGCTCTTCGTATTCGGTCCGGGCGATCACTTCATCCTGGATCTGTTTCCCGAGTTCGACCCAGTACTGGGTGAACCCGGCAACGCGCACGAGAAGGCTGCGGAATTTTTCGGGTTCCTGCTGAGCCTGCCGGAGCATCCGGGAATCGACGATATTGAACTGAACGTGAAATCCTCCTTTCCTCATGTAGGCCCGGATCAGCTCCAGGAATTTCCGGGCACCTTCCCGGCCTTTCACCACCGACGGGTGGATCTTCATGTTCAGCTGGGAATTCTGCGACAGCGCATGGTTCCAGCAGGAAGCGGAATTGAACAGGGCATAGGGACCCTGGCGATCCGTCCCGGGATAGGCTGATACCGAACCGTCGGAAAAGGTGGTTCCGCTCAATCTTCCGTCGGCGGATGCCAGTGTTACCGCTCCCATGGGGCCGTGGGTTGATACGGAGATCTGGCAGGCGTACAGCGGCTGACCATACAGCGATTTGAATTCATGGGTCATTGCGCAGAACCACTCCTCCCATTCCTTCATGATGCTGTCCACGAAAGGATCATCATTGCCGTATTTGGGCGCCTCCAGGCTGAACTTGTGGATATTCTTCCAGGTATGGTAAGATGCGGTGGGAACCTGGTCGATCAGGGAGTAGGACCCGGTTTCCTGGGCAGTCTTAAACCCGAAGTTGACCAGAATCGCCTTGCGGTATTCATCGAGGGTATAGCGCCCGTCGGAATATACATTCTTTTTCAGTGAGGCGAGGGAATTGATGAGGTTGGACGTTCCGCAGCTTTCCACGTTGAAGGTCGTGTTGAAACGGCAGCCCATTTGCCCGATATCCTTTCCGCGGTCCAGGCAATCCGGCTTCAGCATGGAATTGATCACGGAAGGGGAGATCTTCCGCCAGGCATCGTGCTGGATATTGTTGGTAAGCGTAAGCACTTCGACGGCCCGGTGGAAATATTTCTTAAAAGCGCTCCATAATTCATCATAGGAATCGAGACGATAGCCATGGGAAGGGAACACCCGTTCGCCGGTCCTCATGTCCATGCCGTCGAACAGGGTCACCTCCAGGATCTTCGGAAGGGACAGGAAATGTACGCCGACGCTGGTGGCCGGAGCCGATCCTCCCGGGATCCAATGGGTTTCCCCGTCGAGGGTAAGCGGCATCCAGCTTCCCGGGGAGGTTTCGAGGCAGCCTCCGATGGACCAGGCACGGGCTTCTTCCAGCTGCAGCCCTTCATGACCATAATTTCCCAGCAGGAATTCCATGGCCGTCTGGTTGTTGACCCAGGCCGGGTATCCCGTACCGATCTTGGTGCATTCGATCCCCTTCAGCAGGAAATCTTCCGGCAGCTTTTCATCATAGAGCAACGACAGCGTAGGCTGGGGAGTATCGCACCGGATCCCGGCTTCCAGGATCAGCCTCTCGAGCTCGTTCGCAGCGGAAGAGCCGTCCTTTAATTGTCCTCCCAGGCAAAGATTATTGAAGGTATTGCCGGAAAGCACACCTCCCACGACTCCGGTCGAGGCGAAGCAATCGATCTCCGTGAATTTCATCCGCATGCATTCCAGCAGCTCCAGGGTCTTTTCGCGGGAGATCCTGCCCTGTTCCATATCCCTTTTCCAGAAAGGAAACAGGACCTGTCCCACCCGACCGGGAGAAAGCCCGGAAATGGCATCTTCGTTGAGCACCGCGGTATGGAAGATCCAGACCAGCTGCAGGGCATCGTGAAATCCCCGGGGAGGTTGGGACGCAAGCCATTGCAGCCTTTCGGCGGTTTCCCCATATTCTTCTTTCCGCACCGGATCCTTCTCCAGTCCGGCCAGGCAGGAGGCTTCCGCCGCATAATTCAGGATCCATTGCCGGATCCCGAGCAGCACCAGCTCGACGGCCCGGTAGAAATAGATGCGGTCCATATCGGGCTGTCCGGCGGTTTCTGAAACGGAACGGCGGCAAATATCGAGGATGCCATCGATCCCGTATTGCAGGGGGTAGAAATAGTTCATGACTTCCCGGCCCTGGGGTAAGGTATAGCCGCTGTCGAACATGCAGATCACCGACCGCATCAGGGCTTCCTTCTCCCGGTACCCGGGGACGAATTGCTCATATTTATGGCCGATGTCCTCTACCGACTTATTCTTCCATCGCTTTGCAATCTCCAGCAATGCCGGCATTTCCTCTACCCGGATCCCGAACTTACCGGCAATGGAGACCACGTTACCGGCGCTTTTCGTCACATTGCCCCCTCCTTTTCCAACTGTGGTAAACTGGTCGGCCGAGACTTTTCCCGCCTCCAGCGCTTCCCGGTAGAGCTGGTCTTCCGAAGCCATGAAAAATGATTCCGAGAGCCAGGGCATCGGGTACGACCCCCGGAGGTAGGCTGCTTTTCCCATCACCAGGATCTCTCCCGGATAGATGACCGGTGTCAGATGCTCGAACCCGGATCTCAGGGCTTCCGCCCTGCGTACGATCGGGATCTCCCCCTCCAGCTCTTCCCAGCGGCGGGTGTACCAGTAAGGAAATTCCATCGAGACCGATGACTTTGCCTCAAAGTACCTTTCGCGGGCGGCTTCTGACCGGGGACCCGGCCTGGGCTTTTGTTCCCGCTCGACCACCCCGCCTCCGGGCCGGCTTCCGTAATAGTTGATATCCTCAACCGGGGCAGGGGAGGACGACGCCGCTTCGTTCTTATTTCGGGGAGTGTTCATGGGAAATGAATAACAGACAAAAATATAAAAAAGCCGGTAATATCCGGATATTTATTTTTTTATATATATAGGCAGGATGAATGTCGTGACGAAGGTCGTGACGATCGTTTTCACCACGGCACCACGGCATCATTTAATTGAAAGAGGGATCCTGCGGGAAGTTCGACCAGATCGCATAATCTTTGCCCATATTGCGAAGATGGTCGCGCCAGAGATTTTCGGGACGGGAAGTGATCACCTCTTCCACGTTGGTATGGGAAAGCACCCAGGATTTCTCGCTGATCTCGCGGTCCAGCTGCTTGGGGTTCCAGCCGGCATACCCGATGAAAAAGCGGATCTCATTTTCAGAGATCTGCCCGGTTTCCAGCATGACCCGGATCATCTCGATGTCACCGCCCCAGTAGAGACCTTTGAAGATCCTCATGCTGTTGTCGATATTCTCCTTGGTATGGATGAAAAAGAGGCTGTCGGTCTTCACCGGTCCTCCCAGGTACACCGGGAAATCAAAATCAGGGAATTCTTTCAGGACCTCGTTCAGGCGGGTTTCGATGGGCTTGTTGATGATGATCCCGAAGGAACCCTCCTCGTTATGTTCGGCCAGCAGCACCACCGATTGCCGGAAATAAAAATCCCTCAACGACGGCTCGGAGATCAGCAGGATCCCCTGTTTCGGTTTCAGGAGAGTTTTCGGCATTTTTAAGCCCAAATTATTACTTTTGTTACCTATTGCAGCAAATATAATATCAATTGAGCTCTAAAGCGAATAACGAAGAAAAATTTCTGAAATTTCGCAAACGGTTCCCTTTTTTCTCTTACGAAGGATTCGATTATACGAGGCATTCGGAGGGATTGCAGGTCCGCTATCATTTCGACCTTTCCGGCACGTGGCAGTTCGAGCCTTCCCTCTTCATTCCCTCGAGGTCCTTTTACCTCCCGGAGCGACCTGATCCCGCGGCTTTGGAGCATCTCCTCTTTCATATCGGGATGGCGGAAATGATCAGCTACTGGAAAGCCGCCTGCCCGGAAAAGATCCTGATCAAAAAATACGCGTTATCAAGCCGCCAGATCCGCTGGTGGAAAAATCTTATCTACAAGGGGCTGGGGGAATTTTTCTATCTCAATTCGATCCGGATCCCGGAAAATGATTTCGTAGAGATCATTCCCGGCAAAGAGAAGAAATTGCCCCCATTCTCCCTGTCGACCGACGAAAGCACCCTGATCCCGGTGGGTGGCGGCAAAGACTCGGCGGTAACCCTGGAACTGCTGGGCAGCCTGCCCGGAAGCCTCCCGATGATCCTGAATCCCCGGGAAGCCAGCCTGGGAACCCTGAGGTCGAAAGGACTCGGGGAGGACCAATACGTCAACGTACAGCGAACCATCGATCCTCTCTTACTGAAGCTGAATGAGGAAGGGTACCTGAACGGCCACACCCCGTTTTCGGCGCTCCTGGCTTTTATCACGCTGCTGGCGGCGGCACTCACCGGCAAACGGTATATCGCGCTCTCCAACGAGTCTTCCGCCAATGAAGCCACCATCAAAGCGACGGGCATCAATCACCAGTACTCCAAAACGATGGAGTTTGAAAGGGATTTCCGGCAGTATGTTTCGGAATTCATCACCCGGGATATTGAATATTTCAGCTTCCTGCGGCCGCTGAACGAGCTGCAGATCGCCAGCCTCTTCTCTTCTTTCCCGCAGTATTTCCCGGTATTCAAAAGCTGCAATGCGGGGAGCAAGACCGATACCTGGTGCGGAAAATGCGCAAAATGCCTGTTTACCTATATTGTCCTGGCACCCTTCCTCGGCAAGGAGCAGCTCCATAAGATCTTCGGAAGGGATCTGTTCGCAGATCCCACCCTGATCCAGGTCCTGGATGATCTGACCGGAAATTCCGAAACCCGTCCGTTTGACTGCGTGGGAACGGTCGGGGAA